>JAEWRS010000543.1 GCA_023398855.1 Bacillota bacterium | reverse complement strand
CAACGATACATACTTGAAACGTTCTCATTGTTTCTCTCCTTTTTAACGTTTTGGTTGTATTTTCTGATGGACTTATGATACTTTATTTTATTTAATATGTAAATAGTTTCAATTGAGTAAGATTACTATGCCGTATTTTAATATTTATTACTCTAATAGTAATTTTTTTCACACCCAAAAACCTCTATGTCCTGATTCCTTGTAATATAAATGATAACATAAAAATGCAGCCCACTCTCAAAAGAGTTGGGCTGCACGTAATATGGATTATCAGCTATCAGGTTACTCCTTTGTAACCTTCTTTCCTTGCTATTTCTCTGATTAAACATGGCAGATGACAGGTATCCCTGAATAAACCAGACCGTATAAAGCCTTTGCTTTATCGGGCGGAAGGTTAATGCAGCCATGGCTTCCCTTTGTCTGATAAATATCTCCGCCGAACCGGGTTCTCCAGGTGGCATCATGAAGACCGATTCCTCCGTTAAACGGCATCCAGTAATTTACATGGCTTTCGTATTCATAGGTGCCGTCCGCTTGCTTTGCTCCCCTTAAAATCCGGTCTGTCTCCTTATAGGCGAGGTTGAAAATACCTTCCGGAGTTGTGTGGTCTTTGGAAACATTTCCTGTCACACAAGGGGAATCCCAAGTCAGTACACCATCTTTATACAGGTAAACATGCTGGGCCGCCAGATCTATCTCAACAAAATTCCCTCCCCAGGCTTTACTCTTTTCAGCCACAGTGTAAACGTATTTCGGCTCCCTTTTCTGGCTTTGTCCTGACTGAATAAGTGCTGCCAGGGCCCCGCTTTCCCCCGTCTGATCTAACTTTTGGCCAAAAGAACCTGGAAGAAGGGAGGCTTTTCCGCCTGTAACGCGAAATGCCCGTTCCTTTCCTGCTGTATCATACTTATCTGCCAGCGCCTTTATGTAAGCAGAAACTTTTTCTCCTCTCAGGTTTATCACTTCTCCCGTCATCCCCGATATCCAGGAACAGATTTCTTCTCCTTTTAAGACCGCTGACTGGTCACCAAAGGCATAGGTAATTTCCATTTGCCTCACGCGGTTAAGAGCATCCCGCTGGGCGACCAATCCGGCATCCTCTGACGCAACGGTTACCGTATCATAACAGCCTGATTCTTCTATATTAATTTGGGAAAGTTCTTCATTTAACGCAGCCTTGACCATTGCTTCCAGTTTTTCAAGATTCACGCTGTTTCCCTGCACCTCCGGCAAAATAGCAAAGGAGGCTCCGGGCTGCCAGTCAGAAATCCGGGCATTTTGGGTAACAACAATATTTTCTCCGCTTATGCAAGAAAGAGAATTCAGCTTTCCCTTTAGTTTTCCTTCGTCATAGCTGACAGCTCCCTTTTGTGTATGGGTATTGTCAGCAGCAGGTCCTGTCACCCGTCCTGTAGCATTCTGCTCTTCCAGTACGGCCTGAAGCCCATCATTAAAAGCCACCTGAAAGCCAATCTCAGGGCCGCTGATAACCTCATTCGCACCGTTCTTCTCCATGATAGTAAGTTGATATTCTCTGCTATAAAAGCCTTCTACCTGCATCTTTGCTTCTTCAACTGTCATTCCACCAACAAGCACACCGTTAATCCTGGTCCCTGAAACAAATTTTGAAGTATCATCTGCCTGTGCAATTGTTGTTCCTGCCAGCATAAACATAACTGCCAGAAGAACGCATTTTCTAATCGTACCCCCATTATTTCCTTGCATGATCATTACTTAAAATCCTTTTCTATATATTATGGAAGTTGTTCCACGTTTTATAGGGTAACATGATTTTACGGGAATCACAAGAAAAATCATTCCCCATTTTTCTCAACTTTAGAATACAGAAGCACACCGCCAATGGTTATTAAGCCTCCTGCAACCTGCAAAAGAGCCGGCAGCTCAGCAAAAAGAAATACCGCAAATATGGCTGCCACCACTGGCTCACAGAGCTTGGAAGCGGACACAAAGGAGGGGGATAAATATTTTAAGCACCAGCTGAACATGCTGTGCCCAAGCAACGTGGAGAACACGGCCAGAAGAAGCCCCACCACTGCAGAGCTGATCCCATAACCAGAGAAAGGAATCCCTGCCCCCGCTGTAAAAATACAGAGCACCAATGCACAAAAAGCATACACAATATAAGTGTAGGATGTTGTCGACATTTTTTTCCTCACTTCTCTGCCGATAAGGGTGTAAACTGCTGAAAATATGGCCGCAGCCAGTGCAAGCCCATCTCCTGACAAATGGTCCCCTCCTGCTGAATAATCAGAAAAAGCGATGAGCAGGCTGCCAAGTACGGTAAGGGCAATGCTTCCAAGGGCCGCCTTTTTGATCCTGCCATTTAAAAATACCACAAAGCCCAGAGCCACCCAAATGACCTCGGTGCAGACAATTGCCGTTGAGCTTGCCACTGAAGTCTGCCTTAAGGACTCAAACCATGCCGTAAAATGAAGGGCCAGAAATATCCCGCTTACTGCGCACAATGCCATGGTCTTTCTATCCGTCCGTCTTAATTCCTCCCTGACTTTGGCGCTCCCAAATACCGCAGGAGTCATAAGTCCCACCGTCCACAAAAGCCGGTATGCAGCCGTTACTACAGAAGGAGCCTGGGAATATTTGACAAAAATCGCGGAAAGGGAAATTCCTATGATTCCGGTCACGATCATGATCATGGGATGCTTTTCAAGAACTTTCATTTTCTTCTCCTTTGTTATCCTTGTCTCAATACATGCCTTGTGATTATATCATTACTTTGGTTATTATCAAAGTACAATAGAGAATATAGAAGAACTTGTGTCCTGATCCATGTCGTTTTTGTTATGTATTATTTGTCGTTCATTCGGTATTTCCATGTCTTTTTGCGGAATATTTAGGATATTTCTTGCTTATTATACTGTATCTATTATAGTTTGACACATTATCATTATATTTCATTTATGTCTTGCAGCGTGACATGGTCATTTGCTTACACAAGAAAGAATCCCACTTGCGGGATTCTCCGCCTGCGGCGGGTCGCCTCGGCGACATCCAACCCTACCGCCGCAGTGCAATCCTCCCGGAGGGTTTTTATCGTATAGGACGAACTTTCCTATACGATAAAAAAATCCGCAGAGACTTTTCTGCGGATTTTATGGAACAGTATCATCTTTATTCCTGGCCTTTTAAATATAAATGAATGGGATAAGACAGATACTGGACATCATCCAGCTTTTCAACCGTTACAAATCCCGCCGGAGCATTCAGTATGGTTGGAATGCGGTTTACAATGGTCGCACAGGTATGCTCCACCGTAGCAGGTTTCTGAACAAAGAAGGTAGTATCAGGCTCACCAATGATCTTCCAGTCACACATATCTCCGTCATCAGGACCATAAACCTTGCCAATGCACTGGGTCTCAATCACTGGTCCCTGAAACGTTTCTGTGGTCACAACCGCGCTCATGCCAATGCAATTGCCTTTGGGAATGGTTGCTCCCAGAGTTTCGGAATATAAAT
This sequence comes from Bacillota bacterium, assembly GCA_023398855.1. GTDB lineage: Bacteria > Bacillota > Clostridia > Lachnospirales > Lachnospiraceae > Lacrimispora. The sequence continues at coordinate 12,457 of JAEWRS010000543.1, read as the reverse complement.
CTTTGTCATGGAAATAAGGGACACATTTCTGGGTCTGTGATTTAATGGTCCAGCCCATTTTATTGCACAGCGCTTCATTAGAGTTCCATACATAGGATGGCTCAAGAGTAGTTGGATGAGCGATCTTCTCCTCAAATTCCTCTGGTGTCATTCCTGCACCGTGGGCTTCTGCAAGAGCAAGACCGTAGTCTTCCACATTATAACTGACAGCACCTTCTATGCGGTCAATCTTGTGAACGCCTCCAGCCACACAGCCGATCATATTAATCCAGTATATATCCTGCATACCGGCGCCCACAATGGTGCAGCCGTTTTCTTTTGCCAGCAGATCTAAACGGTTGGTAATAGCAGAAGCCGTTGTCCATGGATAAATGGCTTCCTCACAGGTTGTCACCACATGAATCCCTCTGGAAACGCATTTTTCAAAATGAGGATACACGTCATCCATAAAGCTGAACAGGGTCACGATGGCAATATCAGCGTCACATTCATCAAGAACTGCGTCTGCATCACTGCGGATTGGAACACCGATCTTGAATCCAAGGCCGGCAAATTCGCCTGCATCCATGCCAACTACATCAGGGTTCACATCAATGGCGCCTACGATCTCAGCCCCCTTTTCATATAAATATCTTAAGATATACTTTGCCATTTTCCCGCATCCATACTGTACTACCCGTATCTTTTCGCAATTCATCATCATTGTCATCCTTTCCTTATAAGAACTTGTTTTGGAGTTTTACTCCTGATGACTTAATTATAAAGGTTATAGACGGTATCAGGTCAATGGAGCAAAATCACCAAATATCAGGACATGCGGACCGGCACCTGAAGGCGTAGGAACATCCCCCTTTCCTTATAATCAAGAGGCATTTCTACAATGACTTCGCATATGTAATCCCCTGTCACTGTATAATGATTTTCTTCGATTGCTGCAAGGAGACGGTCTATGTATTCCTTTTCCTTAGAAAAGCGGTCACAGTATATGCATAGATAGGAACCTGCTGGTATGATAGTTATGAGCTGTTCCTCAACATATTGCTGATCCACAAACACAAACACCTGGGTGGAATATAAGTTCCGTTTCATAAAATTTTCACGCTTTAAAATGGTCCCGGCATTGGCAAAATAAAATGGAGAGATGTTTCGGGCAGTCATATCTTCCTTTAAACTTCGCAGGAGACGTTCGTACTCATCAATATCATAATCGTAAAAATTAGTTTTCATTTCTTTCACGTACATCCGCCGCTTGGGTATGTATTCCAGAACAATCGCACCATCCGGCGGCGCAGCCTCATATCGTTCATAGCTGTCAAGAGTCCGCTCAATGGCTCTTTTTTGCAGATTTAGCTCTATGATCTTCTGGTCAATGGCATCCCGGTTCTCCACAAGAAGCTGTTTTACCCGCCCCATGTCCCATTTTTTCATATGGATCCGAATCTCCTTTAGGGGCATCCCAAGGGCCTTCATATACCGGATCATATCAAGCTGGGCACTTTGTCGGATGTCATAGTAACGGTATCCGGTGTTCTCATCCCGGTATAAGGGCGAAAACAGGCCTTCCCGGTCATAGAGTCTCAGCGTTTGTTCTGATATGTGATTCATTTTTGCCATTTCACCAATTGTCATTTTTTTAACATTGAAATTTGTCAATTTTATCATATCCATCAGTCTCCGTGGTAAATCACAATAGTATCTATCCTCATTATACAAAATAAACTTGATACTTACCATAAGGTTTTTGATAATTTCTTCACATAATCAGTACAAGAAAGTATCCCGCTTGCGGGATTCTCCGCCTGCGGCGGGTCGCCTCGGCGACATCCAACCCTACCGCCGCAGTGCAATCCTCCCGGAGGGTTTTTATCGTATAGGACGAACTTTCCTATAGGATAAAAACAGCAGGCTTTATCAGCCTGCCAATTTCATCCTTCTTCTAAATGCTTTAAGATTTCTCTCTTATATCTAAAAAATTCCTCTGAAATATTAAAATCCTTTCTCCGCGGTTTTGGTTCATGAATGATGATCTCTTTTGTGATCCGGCCCGGAGATCCGGTCAGCATACAGATCCTGTCTGACAAAAGGATCGCCTCGTCAATATCGTGAGTGATAAAAAGGGTGGAAAGATGAATGTCTTCCATTACCTTTAAATACCACTCATGTACTCCCTTCTTGGTCAGCATGTCAAGAGCGGAAAAAGGCTCATCAAGAAGAGCAACGGAATTAGAAAACAGGTAAGTCCTTAAAAGAGCTGCTCTTTGCCTCATTCCTCCGGACAGCTGAGAGGGATATTGTCTTTGGGTTCCCTGAAGGCCAAACAGCTCAAAATATTCTCCTGCCTTTTCTCTGGCCTCCTTTTTCTTCATGCCTTTGATAAGAAGGGGAAGAGCCACATTGTCTACAATGGTACGGTAGGGCAGTAAAAGGTCCTTTTGCAGCATATAACTGACAAGCCCCGGCTTTCCGGTGATATCTTCTCCGTCCAGATACACATGCCCCTCATCGGGCAGAGAAAGACCTGCAATGATGTGAAACAGAGTGGTTTTTCCCCCTCCGCTGACTCCCAGGAGGGATACCAGCTCCCCTTTTTTAAGCTCCAAGGATACATCCTTTAAAACGTTCTTACTGCCAAACGATTTTGTTATACCTTCCGCTTGTAACTGTGCCATAAGGCCCTCCTAATATTATGTTTTTGAAAGCCAGTGGCCGCATAAGTCAAAGCACTTTAAGCTTACTGGGGCAGATAATCATTTGTAAATCCGGTATTCTCCGGAAGCTGAGGATTGGAAAGACCTGTTTCATTCAGCCAGTTATAAAACCGGTTCCACCGCACCGGATCTATATATCCCCAGACATCCACATCGGCCTGATACCGGTCAGCCAGGTATTTCTGGCTTTCCAGCACCAGCTTTTCATCAAGCTCCGGTGCTGCCTGAAGCAGGATGTGGGCTGCCTCCTCCGGATCCTTTTTGGCATCCTCATATCCTTTGCTTAAGGCACTTAAAAAGGCCCTGGCAGTTTCCGGTTCTTCCTTTAGAAATTCATTTCCGGCTATCACCACCGGCGTATAATAATCAAATACAGGATTTAAATCTGCAAACTCAAAATAATCCGTATCAAGACCTTCCACTTCCATCTTTACGCCAGCCCATGCATAAAAAATCCAGATGGCATCCACTGTTTTTGTCTTTAATGCAGATACCTCGTCTGTAACGGTACTGGGGACCAGCTGCACCTTGGAAAACTCTCCTCCGTCAGCTTCTACCACATCCTTGACCATGGCCTTTTCCACGGGAAGATCCCAGGTGGCGTATTTCTTTCCTTCCAGCCCTTTGGGAGATTCTATTCCCTCTCCTTTTCTGGATATAATGCCTGAAGTATTATGCTGGATAACCGCTGCCACCGCTGTTATGGGAAGAGCATTTTCTCCTGCCAGAGCCGGGGCCATGGAATCCTGAAAGGACATACCAAACTGAGCTTTTCCTGATGCCACCAGTACCTCTGCTCCATCCTCCGGCGGCTGGACGATTTCCACTTTTAATCCTGCATCTTTAAAGTATCCCTTTTCCTGCGCCACATAAAGACCTGTATGATTGGTATTGGGGGTCCAATCCAAAACAAAGGTCACCTGCTTCAAGCTGGAGGCTTCTTCATTCACCGGAGGCTTTTCTTATCCTGTACAGGCAGTAAGGGATATGGCTAAAACTGCTGTAATAAAAATCATTAAAACTGGTTTTTTCATAATTTTCTCTTTCCTGCCCACTTCATTTAGGCATAAAGATATCCGCAAAGTGCGTTTTCTCCTGCCTTTTATTCCTCCCAGGGCATACATTTTTTAGAAAGCATATCCACGCACTTCATAAGAAGGAGGCTGACGGCTGATATGAGAAAAATGACCGCAAACATCTTATCAAAAGCAAAAGACTTTTTCACCCTGGTCATATAAACCCCCAGTCCTCCAAAGCCTCCCAGCCACTCAGAGATAACAGCTCCCACCACCGCGTAAGAGACTGATATTCTTAAGCTGGCAAAAAACTGCCCCATGGCTCCGGGAAGCTTGATATACCAGAATATCTTCATCCTTCCGGCTCCCATGGATCTTAAAAGGTTCACTGCATCAGGATTAACCGACTTAAAGCCTGTCAGCAGGCCCACTGTAATGGGGAAAAATGTGGTCAGTACAATTAATATCACCTTGGGAGCTATTCCATAACCAAACCACAATACAAGAAGCGGTGCAATGGCCACCGTAGGAATAGTCTGAGTCACCACGATCAGGGGATAAAAGGACTGATAAAAACCGGTCACATGATCCATGATCACAGCGATCACAAAACCAGTCACCACTCCCAGGAAAAGTCCCAAAAATGCCTCAAAAAGGGTGATCCTCCCATGGAAAGCCAAAACAGGCAGCTCGGTTATAAAAGCTTTTCCAACCTTTATGGGAGAGGGAAGAAGATATCCATCTACAAGGCCAAGGGCTGTTGTCAACTGCCACAAAGCTAAAAGCCCAAGGATTGCTGACCAGGACCAAAGCCTATTTATGGTGCTTTGTAACTTTTTTTTCAATAGTAAGTACCTCTCCTTCTGGCCGGTAGGTGACTTTGATATACGCGGCAACAGAGGGAGCACCTGCCTTGATAGCGATGTGCTGGCATTCCTTAACAATATCCATCAGTTCATCATAATCCCCTTCAATGGCGGTTTCAAAAGGCCCTACATAATAGTTCAGCCCCGTGCTTTTAATATATTCAATTACCTGGTCAACGATATTGATCAGCTCCTCATCATTTTTTGCCTCTGGTAATGTCTGGATTGCTACACTTGCATTCATATCTATTCTCTCCTTTTTTCTTTGTATAAATCAAAAAACCGCCCAGATATCCGGGCGGGTGAACAGGCATAGCCTGAAAGCTTCCTACGCTGGCATTATCCAGATCAGGTCACAGGGTTTTTGGCAATTCTGCCTTATCTCAGCCGGACGATCTCCAGCACCCCTTTTAGTTTTCATTGAAAGTATACCTCAGGGAAACAAGAATGTCAATATGAAATAGACGGATCAGTAGCTGACCGTTTTTGTCATCTGCTTCCAATGTTTTAATGTAAGTGCACCTATGGCAGGATCGTACATTACCCCTAAATTTTGTTCAATTTCTTCATAGCAGTGATCCAGGGAATAAGCGATGCGGTATCCCCGGTCTGATGTCATGGCATCAATGGAATCGCAGATGGCTATGATCCTGGCGCCCACCGGAATTTCATCGCCCTTAAGGCCATCCGGATATCCATTTCCGTCAAAGCGTTCATGATGGTACAGGACAATATCCTTTAATTCTTTTAAATGACGAGACTTGCTTAAGATTTCAGCTCCTATCCTGGGGTGTTTTTTCATTGCCTCCCACTCTTTTTCAGAAAGACTTTCCGGCTTATGTAAAACGGAATCTGGAATCCCGATCTTTCCTATATCATGAAGATGGGCGGCAATATGTATCTTTTCTTTTTCTTCTTCCCTTAATCCCAAAAATTCTGAAAGGGTCAGCGCCATATCGCTCACCCTTTGAGAATGCCCCGCGGTATAGGGGTCTTTGGCATCCAACGCACTCACAATGCATTCGATGATTTCATGATAATCCACGCTGACTGAACATAAGTCTAATTCTGGTCTCCTATTCATAGCTTCCATACTCATTTCTTTTGGTTAGTTAACGCTAACTTCCTGTTAAACACAATCAGCATTCTCACATTCACAGGGCTTTACTATAATAGAAGATATTTTCTGACCATCTAAATATCCGCAGGCACTGAGCCCTGCCTGAACCACCTGGTTCCAGTTTTTGGCAGAAAGCTGATAAGTAGTCTCATCATCTAAAACCACGGTACACGCTTCTTCCATAGGGCAATTATCCGAATACACGATTTTATACATGTTTTTCCGGCTGATGGCCCCGATTTCTTCCAGGATGTTGACCATACGGTAGACAGTCGCTGCACCGATGGTTTCATCCACGCCAGATGCTTTATAATAAATCTCTTTACAGCTGGAGCATTCATGCTCCAGTATCACATCCAACAGCGTACAACGCTGTTTCGTAATCCTGCAGCCTTTTTCCTTCAGCTTCTCAATGATCAGATCTTTCTGCATTTTTGTCCTGTGATAGCTTCTGGCGTCAGGCACTTTCCTTTTTTCGTTGATGTTAGTTTGTCTCTCCACTTGCGCGCCTCCGTTTACAGGTGTTTTAAGGCTTAACGTATATAGGAATACACCAAGGCGGTTCCTTTATTCAGTTAATCTAATGGCAATGCCCGCCGCAATTTTTGCATTCTCCGCCGCACTGTATGGATTTCCCATTCTTTTTATCACGAATCATACTCTTTACCGCCAAAGCCACTGCTCCGGCAACAACAACTAAAACAACCAGTGTTCCCATAAAGTACCTCCTTATTATGAAGGCCTGCAGATAAGCTGCAGGCCTCAGCTATGGCAAAGCTTATTTCGCCCCAGCCACGCTGCTTAAATGAATGTTCGATGTGTTCTCTTCCTTCGGTCTCCGGATCAGCAGATAAACGAAACCAGCGATCAATGCAAAAGCTACAGCAGTAAAGATTCCAAAGGTTCCTGTGATTAGCAGGGTTCCGACCTGGTAAACGCAAAGGGATACCACATAAGCCAGAAGTGTTTGATATCCAACGGCAAACCAGAACCATCTGGCATTGTTCATTTCTCTTTTAATGGCACCCATAGCAGCAAAGCAAGGAGCGCATAAAAGGTTAAATACCAGGAATGAATAAGCGGCAACAGGTGTCATGCTTCCTGCCAGCGTTCCCCAGATTTCAGATCCATCCTCAGCCACTTCAGCAAATCCGAAGAGTATGCCAAAGGTTCCCACCACGTTTTCCTTGGCCACCAGGCCGGTGAGAGCGGCGACTGCGGATTTCCAGTCTCCCCAGCCAAGGGGAGCAAAGATCCAGCTGATGCTGCTGCCCATTAGTGCAAGAATACTGTGGTCCAGCTGATCGCTTTCCAGCAACTGGAATTGACCGTCTATCCAGCCAAAGTAGGAAGCAAACCATACAACAATGGTGGAAAGCAGAATAATTGTTCCTGCCTTCTTAATAAACGACCAGCCTCTCTCCCACATACTTCTTAAGATATTTCCAACCGTTGGCATATGGTAAGCGGGAAGTTCCATAACAAAGGGAGCCGGATCACCTGCAAACATCTTTGTTTTCTTTAATATGATACCAGAGCAGATGATGGCTGCCACGCCTACGAAATAAGCGCTGGGAGCAACCCACCAGGCTCCTCCAAACAGTGCTCCTGCAATCAGAGCGATGATAGGAAGCTTTGCACCACAAGGGATAAAGGTGGTTGTCATAATGGTCATTTTACGGTCACGGTCATTTTCAATGGTACGGGAAGCCATAATACCTGGCACGCCGCAGCCACTTCCAATCAGCATGGGAATAAAGGATTTACCGGAAAGACCGAATTTACGGAAAATGCGGTCCATAATGAAAGCAACTCGTGCCATGTAGCCGCAGGACTCCAAAAAAGCCAGGAAAATAAACAGTACCAGCATCTGAGGTACAAATCCAAGAACAGCGCCGACACCGGCCACGATTCCGTCAAGAATCAATCCCTGGAGCCAGTCTGCACAGCCGACAGCCGTTAAGATTCCTTCCAATACAACAGGCACCCCAGGAATATCTAAACCAAAGAAAGAGAAGCCTTCGCCAAATACTCCGTCATTGGCCCAGTCTGTTGCCCAGGTTCCAATGGTTGTTACGGAAACATAGTACACAATGTACATCACTACCGCAAATATGGGAAGCGCCAGGAAACGGTTTGTAACAATCCGGTCGATTTTGTCAGATATTGTCATCTTTTCCGATTTGTTTCGAGTATAGCATTCCTGAATAATGGATGAAAGGTATACATAACGCTCGTTGGTGATGATGCTTTCCGTATCATCATCCATTTCCTTCTCAATCCGGCTGATCTCTTCCGATACATCCGGAACATGCTTCATCTGGTTCTGGATTTTATTATCTTTTTCCAGAAGCTTGATGGCAAAGAAACGCTTCTGTTCCGCCGGGATCTCATTTCCCAGCTTATCTTCAATGGAATCCAGAACCGATTCCACTTCCTGAGCAAATTTATGGACCGGAACCGCTTTGCTTTTCTCATTCGCCACTGCTACGGCCTTTTTTGCCGCCTCCTGGATACCGGTTCCCTTTAATGCAGAAATTTCCACTACTTCACAGCCCAGCTTCTGGCTCAGCTTCTGGATATGTATTTTGTCTCCGTTTTTCTCAACAATATCCATCATGTTTACCGCCATGACCACTGGAATACCCAGCTCCATAAGTTGAGTGGACAAATATAAGTTACGCTCAATATTGGTTCCATCCACGATGTTCAAAATCGCATCCGGCCTCTCAGTGATCAGATAATTTCTGGCCACCACTTCTTCCAGGGTATAGGGAGAAAGAGAATAAATTCCGGGAAGGTCCATGATAATCACATCTTTATGGCCCTTCAGCTTTCCTTCCTTCTTCTCTACCGTTACGCCAGGCCAGTTCCCCACAAACTGATTGGATCCTGTCAGTGCGTTAAACAACGTTGTTTTTCCGCAGTTGGGATTACCTGCTAATGCAATCTTTATTGACATACTCTACCTCTTTCTGCCTGTCAGCATCTAAATTTCCGGTATTAGTCATACCTAACTCATTTGCAAAAATTACTCCACAAGAATCATTTCCGCATCTGCCTTCCGCAGGGATAACTCATATCCTCTTACGGTAACTTCAATGGGATCACCAAGGGGCGCAACCTTTCTCACAAAAACATCCACTCCTTTTGTGAGCCCCATATCCATGATCCGCCTCTTAACCGGGCCTTCTCCGGTAAGTTTAGTTACCTTTACTGATTTTCCGCATGGAACTTCCTTTAATGTCATTGTCTTTTTCTCCTTCTCTATTCCACCAGAATCTTATTGGCCATATCCTTTCCAATCGCTACTCTGGAATCCTTTACATTTACAATCATATTTCCGCCTATTTCAGAAACAACTGTTACGACTCCTCCGGATACAAAACCCAGATTCTCCAAAAAACGTCTTGTCTCTTCCTTGCCGCCCACCTTACGGATCACATTGGATTCCCCTGTTTTCACCATAGTCAATGGCATCATCCATCATCTTCTTTCTTTTTGATATTCATGAATTCATTAATGAGAATCATTCCCATTACCCATAGGTTAGTATACACTAACCTCCGCTGGTTGTCAAGTTTTTTATTCAGGTTTTTTGTTCACTTAAAAAACCATGATATAGCCGTTACTTTCCAGCCATATCATGGTTTTCTCATATAATTTTACCAGATTTTCACTCGTCTTTGGGGAGCCACGTACATGGCATCTCCTGCCTTAATCTCCGGATAAGCTTTATAAAAAGCATCAGTAGCGCCAAGAACTGCATTGACTCTTACCCTGGCTGGAGAATGTACATCCGTATTCAGCCTTTTGATCATTGTTTCCGGTGTATACTTGGCAGCCCATATTGTCGCGTATTGCTCAAAGGCCAGACGCAGGCCATCTGCATCATCTCCTAAAATTGAAGTAATACAGGCCATGGAACCCAGATCAGCAATATTCTCATTTAAAGTCTGTGTTCCGTTTACCATACGCCCCTTAAAGCCTTCCTGTCCGTCATAATAAGCCACCACACCGTCAGCCAATTGCTTAAATTTAGCCCTGTCATCATTCGTCCACCATACATGGTAATTCCCTGTTTCATCATAAAGAGAACCAGAGGAATCAAAGGCATGGCTGACTTCATGGGCAATGACCGATCCGATTCCTCCCAGATTTGAAGCGTACTCTGCAGAAGGGTCATAAAAGGGGGCCTGTAAAATGGCAGCCGGAAAAACGATCTCATTGCCAGTAGGATTATAATAAGCATTGACAGTCTGTGGAGTCATTCCCCATTCCGTTTTATCCACTGGTTGCCGGACCTTTTCCCGGTCCACATCGGCTTTTGCCTTAACAAGGGACAGAATATTGTCAATAAAGGTCCCTCCCTTTTCGGCCGGTGTGACAGACGCCTTTCCATAATCATCAGGCCACTTGTCCGGATATCCGATCTTAAGAGTCATGTTGTCCAGCTTTTTGCCAGCAGCCACCTTCGTTTCCTCACCCATCCAATCAAGAGCCATGATCTGTTCTTTATAACTCCCGAGGATTTTTCTTGCCATTTCTTCAATCGCTTCTTTATCCTTCTGGGTAAAGCTTTTATCCACATATAGCTTTCCAAATTCAAACCCAAGCATATTCTGGGTCATTTCTCCGGCGATCTTTTCATCGGTCTTTCTTTCCTTAATACCGCTCTGCACATTATTCCAATCCAAATGATGATTCCTGATCTCAGGAGTGAGATATGGCGCAAAGTCATTGATCAGGCAATATACCGAATAATTTTTCAAAAGAGAAAGGTGCTCCTCCGTCAGATATTGGCCGATCTTTTTTAGCTGTTCCTTCTGTGTCACCACAAGGGAATCCACATCAGCCAGCCCGGCTGAGGTCAGAAAGGAATCCACTGTTCCATCAGAAAACAAAAGCTTTACCCCTGCTATGGAATATGGATTGTATATGATATCAGGGTCATTTTGCTGGCTTAATGACAGGGCGCTTTCAGCCAGATCCTTCTGAAAGGCCAAAATTTCTTCAGCAGCTGTTTGCGCTTCCTCATGGCTCTGTCCCGTATACTCCAGAATTCTTCCTATATATTCCCTGTACTGGTCCATGAGTTTTTCCTGAGTTTGATCCTCCAGAGTTTCTTTCCCTGGTCCTAAATCGGCCCCGTCCACATACAGGGCATACCGCCTGGAATCGCTCATATCCTCCATCCACTGTACCGTGATAATACTGCCTACACCCAGATCCCTATATGCATGTCCAACACTCTTTAAATAATCGCTGATATCAGTGGCATTCCTAATCTCATTCAGATAAGGCTGAAGCTGTCCAAAACCGGCACTTTCCCGTCCTTTTTTATCCATGGCAGTCAAGTATAGGTCTGCAATTTTTTGCTCCAGAGCCCCATCCTTTAACTCTTTCCGGTTTTTTACTGCCTCCTCCAGCACTTCGTTTAAAACCTCGTAAGCATTCTGGTCCAGCTGATAAAAATAGCTCCAGCTGCTGGAATCCTTTGGTATCTCCACCTTGTCCAGAAGATTCTGGTTTACAGACTCATAATAATCATCTTCCAGCCTCACTCCGTCTGTTGTATCCTTTAAAGCACGTTCTGCTTCTCCTGTTACGTTGGCCGGCTGAGCCTCCGTCTGTTCCAGCTGTGTTTCTATTTTTTTTCCACAGCCTGATACAAGAAAAGTCAGCACTGCAATTGTCCCAAGACAGAATTTGATCTTGCTTTTCATATTGTTCCTCTCTTCTTTCTTCAAGCTTTTCACCATCATAAAAAGGAAGTGGATCTCTCCACTTCCTCATCTGTTCATCTATGATCTATTATGCTTAAACTTCGTCAGAATATACCGGTGCATCCTCTGTTGAGTTATCATCCTGTGACTGAAGAGCCTTAATACTTAAGCTGATCTTCTTATCGCCTTCGTTGAAATCAACGACTCTGGCTTCGATCTCCTGGCCGATTCCCAGAACATCTGAAGGCTTATCAACATGCTCTTTGGAAATCTGGGATACGTGAAGCAGGGCATCAACGCCTGGTTCCAACTCAACAAATGCGCCGAAATCAGTCATACGTGCAACTCTTCCGCTTACTACGTTGCCAACAGCATATTTTAAAGAAGCATCCTTCCACGGATTTGTATCTGGGAACTTTAAGCTAAGAGCGATCTTATCGCCATTAATATCCTTAACAAGAACTTTAATTTTTTCTCCTGCCTTGAATGCTTTTTTCGGGCTCTCTACTCTGCCCCAGCTCATCTCGGAGATATGAAGCAGGCCATCAGCACCGCCAAGATCAATGAATGCACCAAAATCGGTTACATTCTTAATCGTTCCTTCTACAACATCGCCCGTATGGATTCTTGCAAATAATTCTTTCTGCAGTTCGGCTCTCTTAGCAACCATGATCTGCTTTCTGTCGCCGATGATTCTTCTCCTCTTCGGGTTGAATTCAGTAATGATGAATTCAATCTCCTTATCCGCATATCTGGATAAATCCTTTTCATAAGTATCAGATACCAGGCTTGCGGGAATGAAGACTCTTGCGCCCTCTACAACCACACTTAAACCACCGTCAAGTACCTGCGCAACTTTTGCAGTAAGTACCTCGTGGTTTTCAAATGCTTCTTCCAATTTCTTGTTGCCTCTGTCTGCCGCCAAACGCTTGTAGGACAGGGCTACCTGACCCTCACCATCGTTTACCTTGATGACTTTGGCTTCCATCTCTTCTCCAACCTGTACAACAGTTGTAAGATC
>JAEWRS010000529.1 GCA_023398855.1 Bacillota bacterium | reverse complement strand
CTCTGGAAGCGTGGCGCCATCCGGTGCTGTGGAGGTCAGCTTCTTAATAAATGTAGCTCCAATTGTTACCGGTCCCGGCAGCGTAGAACTTTTTGTCATTTTCAAAACATCACAGCATAACCACCAGACTCCGACAAACATTACAATGGACAGAACCATTAACCACCCATAATTATTTTTTCTTTTCACAATTTCTCCACCTTTCGGATATCTGACATCTGATTACTTTATGTTTAGACCTGAAGCTTCCGATACAAAAGCAGGATTAATGGATTTCTCTACATTCGGCGCATTTTCTGCTGTGATCTTTTCTGCGGATACCAGGAAATCCGTAATGGCAACCCATGCTTCTCCCAGCTTATATCCTTCCCGGCTCATATAATCAGTGCCAACATAAGTTCTGTCTTCCATCTCTTTTTTTAAGTTTTCTTCGGTGAAATCCTGTCCATTATTGGTGTAGAATTTTTTTGTATACTCAAATCGGGTACTCTCATCCTGTAGATCATTCATGGCGCGCACCAGGCACTTTACAAATTTTGCAACATCTTCCGGACGATCCTTAACAACTTCTCCTCTTGCAAAGCTGCCGTCACACATATTTACACCGGTAGCATCCTCAAAGGAGCAGATTTTCTTATAACCCAGATCTTCCATCTGATAGCTGTATGGCGGATTCATGGCCGCAATGTCACCTTCTCCGGTCTGGAAAGCCTGGAATGCAGATGCATACTCCATGTTAACCTGTTCCACATCTGATGGAGCCAAACCAAATTTTGCCGCATAGCACTCGGTCATATACTGGACAGCCGTTCCCAGCGGTTCAAGCACCTTTTTACCTTTCAAGGTCTCCGCACTGCCGAAAATCTCAGGACTGTCTGTCAGATTTTTTCCCGCGCCAACCACATCACTGTCTGAACGTGCATAAAGTCCCATACCGCCTGTAGTATTTACATCTGCCAGCCATACACAGTCTGCATTTGCCAAAGAATAGATGGAGGCAAAACCGGAACACGCAATATCCAGTTCCTCGGCAGCTATGGCTTCATTTACCGGTGCGCCGGTTGCAAAATATTCCAGGCTCACATTAAGCCCTTCTTCTTCAAACCACCCCTGGTCTTTTGCATACTGTACCGGAACTCCCACGGAAAGAGGAAGCAGTCCGACACGCAATACTTGTGATTTCCCCTCCTGCTGTGCCGTGGTTTTCTTCTCTTCACCTGCTGCCTGGGAAGTTCCTCCGTTTGTTTTTGAACCATTGCATCCTGCCAGCGAAACAGCCAAAGCTGTTACCAGAGTCAATGCTGCAATTGATTTGCCGGTCTTCCATAATGTCCTTTTTTTCATGATTACCTCTCCTTTTTAACTTAACTTTTTCTTTGTATTCACGGTTTGCGTTATCGTTAACGCTATTTTCAATATAGAGCACTTGTGCTCATTTGTCAATATTTTATTTTTTTAACTTATCACTTTGTGCATTTTGTACTTATTTTATACCAACTATTATCATATTTCACAAAAGTCCTGGCACAATTCTCATAAAAAACAAATGCAAATTATAATGCTATCAACAATTATTCATGTGTTATCGGAAACGCGAGGTTGGTACTTCTTGACATTTCCTTTCTTGACACCCGCCCTGCACTTTGCTAATATAGAATCATCCATCAGGATAAATTCATGCACGGAGGCTGTTAATGGGAGTTACACTGAAACAAATCGCAGAGTTAGCTGGGGTATCCGTAGGTACGGTCGACCGTGCACTCCATGATCGCGGGCGGGTAGATCCAAAAGTTGCACAGAGAATCAAGCTGATAGCAAAAGAACTGGATTACCGCCCCAATACTGTGGCAAAGAGTCTTTCCAGCCGCAGGCGTAATTTAAAGATCACCGTTATTTTCCATATACAAAGCCACAATGCATTTTTTAATGATGTCACCAAAGGAATTTTGAACTGCAAAGAAGAAATATCTGATTTCGGTATCAGCATTGAGCTAAAAGAATGTCCGGATTTTAACGCCCAGGCACAGTTACAGTTGATTGACCAGGCACTTGAAGAAGGGACCAACGCCATTGCCATCGTCCCCATTAATCACCCTGCCATTAAGAAGCGGATCAATGAACTGCATGAGCAGCATTTTCCTGTGGTGTTCTTAACCAATATCATTGATGAAACAGATTACTTAAGTTTTGTTGGCTGCAACTATACCTTGAGCGGAGCTATTACAGCAGGTCTTTTATACTTAGCATGCCCGGGTCACGGAAAACTACTGCTGTTTTCTCCCAGTTTCCAGATGTTGGGGCACGTTCTCCGCATGAACGGGCTGAAAAGCACACTGGAACAGGAATACTCCCAGATTGTCCTGCAGGATGTAATTGAAATGACTGGCAACGACATCAGGGATTATCAGTTGACCCGGAAAGCACTGGAAGATTATGCAGAGACTAACTTAATTGTCTGCCCAGGCGCATACAGCTATGGTAATCTGCAGGCGATTCAGGAGATGGGATATTTTCAGAATTCCCGCATTATCTGCTATGACTACTCCGAGGAAATCGGAATAGAAATCAAGAACCGCAATATCACTGCAACCATTATCCAGCAGCCCCAGTTACAGGGCTATGCCGCAATTAAAACTCTGTTTGAATATTTGACCTATGAAAAGTTTCCTGACACCAAAAACCAATACATTGAAACCAGAATCATATTAAAAGAAAATTTATCCGAAATTTAACCTCATCAGGCCCTTTGCTGCCTGATCCGGTAAACGCAAAAACTGCAGCAATCCAAGGCATTTTCAGCCTCTGGATTGCTGCAGCTACTATAAGATCCATTTCGTAAATGATAGCATTACAGATGAGATCTCTTAATAATATAAAAATCATATCAATGTCCGATAGATCTCTATCAGCCTTGGATACGCATATTCGAAAAAGTGATAGTATGCACTGCAGAAATAATTCTTTCCCGTATGCTCAGCGGTTACCGGCTCCCGGTTTCTACGGCAGCCATTGCGGCACAGACCATACCATTTGCAGGTTCTGCATTCTCCGGGTACCCTTTCCGACCAGCTTATAAATCCAAGCTCCTCCCTCTTTTGTTCCATACTCTTAAAACTGTCTGTATTTACATTTCCCAGACGCCATTCATCCAACGCATAAAAATCGCAGGGATATGTGCTTCCATCGGCTTCAATCACCCATTGCCTTCCGCAAACACCCCTCATGCTGCAGCTCTCCGGCGGCTGTCCGTCAATGATCATCAGCAGATTTTCAAAATAGCGGTTATACACGTGATTTCCGGCCTTCCTGTCTAAATACCAGGCATCAAAGATACTTTTTAAAAAGAGCTCATACCTCTCCGGCGTCAGCGAATAATCATGACCGCCAGGTACTTCACCGATAGGATCAAGACATTCAATATATTGCTGGAATTCAAAATGGTTCTTCTTGAAAAAATTGTACATCTTCTGGCCATTTCTGGCAGCAGCAGCAGTTACAACAGTCAGGATATTATATTCCACCCCATGCTTTTCCAGCAATCGGATAACCCCCATAACGCGTTTGTGAGTTCCCTCTCCGGCAGCATTGGCCCGGTATTTGTCATGGATTTCTTTCATACCGTCTAAAGAAACTCCCA
>JAEWRS010000515.1 GCA_023398855.1 Bacillota bacterium | reverse complement strand
TTATGCAGTGCGGTCAATTGTCCGATAAACTGCTTTGTCTCATGATACCATACCTGGCTCTTTTTTACAAAACAATCCCTTGCATATCCTTCCCAGGAACTGCCTGTCAGGGTATCGCAGCATTCCTTTACCTCGTCTGCGATCCGTGTATAATGCTCAATATCTTTGCTGAGTCCTTTGCAGGTTTCTTCCAACACCGGAATACTTATTTGAAACAGCTCCATCTGGTTCACTCCCCCCTGTTCTTATGTTCTTTAGTCATCGTCTTCCCGCTCGTGATAATGATAATCCCAGCGTTCCATATCCGATAATCGTTCTTCCAGACTTCTTATTTCCAGTTCGCACCGGTCCGCCAGATCCACAGAGCATTGCCGGTACAACTTATTACTAAGCAAAATAGCCTCGGACAATCCCCCCATATTATCAGGTGTTATACACAAGCCGTGGTTTAAATCCAGATTGTTTATATGATTCCTAATCCAGCCGTCATTCCATTGGTGCGCTTCCCGGAAACGCCTGCCAGCCTGTATGACCTTTCTTATATCTGCTTCACATTTTTTTATTTCTCTGCAATAACAAGACATCCTCATTGCCCCCTTTCTCCCTATTGATATAGGCTTAAACACCCTATATCCAATAGGACTACCTAACCTTGTTTACCTTATTTACAGTTTAAAACTTAATTTATTTATCTACTTTCCCTGATTCGGAGAAAATAGTCTTGAATGAGAAAAATCGAAAAGATCAATTGCATCTTTTGTAGCCATAACATAAGTACGCAGGCTTACAAGATCTCTGATAGTTTTCATTGAATTTGCATATACACAGCCGCTGCCATGTTTATAACTGTGACTGCTCGTCCCAAGCCACATAGCTTCCAGTTCACCAAGGCGATTTAACAGTTCATAATTCTTACTTTCCAGTTCTGTTATTTTTCTATTCAAAGTGTCAATTGCATCAATAAACCCGACTTCATTGGTTTTTATTTGTCCTGCCATACTTTTCCCTCCTGATCAGTGGAATGATAATCTGATTAAATATCTCACCGCTGGTCCCTGCAACTGTGCTCGTTATAAGGCCTGTATATTATTGAATGTGTCATTCAGTTACCCGGTGTGAACAACGCTCCGGCTATTACATCGTCCTGGCAGATAAGCACAGAGAAGACAGTCAGTGTGCTCTTACCGTTGTATTTCATTGGTTGTATTTATTAATCTTCCTAATAAATTCAAAAGATTTCCAAACAGAACTTTTCCTTGTTTTTCATCCTTCTTAAATCAGCGGAATCTTAATCTGTTTAGACCCTCCCCTCAGATACCAGAATCCGGCATCATTTTGAGGCCTGTACTTTCTTGGTGCTATGATACGGAAAATTGACTGATCATCCGGCTGCCCCAGGATAATACCTGACTGAGATTCCTTAAACAGCTTTGTAAGGTCGTCAAATCCTCTCAGCTTGTTGGGTACCGTTGTAGCAACAATTCCAATACCATATTCCAGTGCCTCTGGAAGTAACGCTTCCATTTCCTTCTTTTGGCCCTTACACATATCAATAAAGTTATCAACATCATCAATCAGCAAAGAAACCCTTGGCAATATTTTACAGAAGTCTCTCAAACGCGTTCCCTGTCCATCGGTATCATAAGAGTGCTTCCGTTTTTCCACTTCACCCTTTAATGCCTCATAAAATGCAGGCATCTGGCTATCTCCCCCGCAATATACAGACTGGTCTTCTGCCTGATATTCCTGCAAATCTCCGCCTCGTGAATCTGCCAAAAATACCTGTTCTCCATTTACCTGCCTGTAAATCAACCGTAAAATGTTTGATTTACCCGTCTGCGCTGAACCTATAATTAAATGTACACCCCCAGACAGATTCAGCCCCTGCGGCATAACCTCTTCCGAATCCAGGCCAATCATCACCATACTTTGTTCTGGCTTCGGATGAATCAACATGTCATAGGTTGCTATGTCAGGCAGAATCCTGATCCTATCTGCCGGCTTTGCAGTATTGTTCCGGGAAATGTCTTCCACAATTTTACCGATATCTGATGCATAAGCTAGTCCTTCCCCATCCGCCGGCAGGTAGCACTGCATTACGCTTACCTGTGACAGCTTTGCAAACGCCCGCCCCTTCACCTCAGGAAGCTGATAATTACTTCTTCCCACAAGTGTTCTCGCCTCTGTGGGATCAAACATAAACAATGCTATTTTATTCTTGAAATTGTTTAGTACTGCATATCGGATTGCGTTATTTCTTGATGCCGTGACTACGGTATAAATACCAATTCCCATACCGTCCCTGGTAAGCTTTGTAAGAAATGGCTCCAGTTCTATTTCCATTTCCTTAATAACATCGTAGTTATCGATTATCAAAACCAGGGCCGGAAGTTTTTCTTCGGCAATCTCGTTATACATTTTAAAGTTAATGGAACTGGTTTTGGCAAACAGTATTTTTCTCTGCTTCATCTCTTCGGTGAGCCGCTTTATCAATTTATTAATTTTTTCTGTATCATCAAAGGTTAAATAATCCGCTGTATGAGGCAGTCCTTTGAGCTGAATGAGTGCGGAGTTTCCCATATCCAGAACAAAATAGTTTAATTTTTCGGAAGAATTATCAGATGCCATGGTCAATGCCAGATTCATAATAGCTGTTGATTTTCCAAATCCTGCAGCACTAAAAAAGGCCAGGTTGCCATCCTTCTCAAAATCATGGATATATTCTACCTGCTTTTGTTCTTCCGGAATATCCGCCATTCCCAGAGGAACAGCTAAATGATAGTCTTTGATTAACCCAACATCTATTCCCGCATGAATATGCGGTGTTATTAAACGATCTTTTAATGGCGGCAGCCATGGTCTTTCTACCGGCGTGGATTCAGTCTGTACATAAGCCCTCGAGATATAATCTACCACCACATCCAACTGAGTCTGGTCCACATCGTGGCTTTCTTTTTCTTCACTTTCCTCCATTGTCAGCAGTCTTTTCTGTCCCAGAGAGTTAATTTCGTAGATCCGGTCATCAAAACC
>JAEWRS010000413.1 GCA_023398855.1 Bacillota bacterium | reverse complement strand
GGCCTGTGCTGTCTTTGGATCTGGTTTGGACGATTTCTGACATTTTAAATGCTTTGATGGCCATTCCCAACCTGATCGCTGTCCTTCTTCTGTCGGGCATTATAGCAAAGGATACCAAATATTATTTAAATCACTTAGACGAAAAAGACGAAACACCAATTCCTGTTGTGGACAAATAAAACATTTAAAACCTCCTTCCTATCACTGACTGGGAAATGAATCCTTCATTCCCGGTCCCATGATAAGCAGGAGGTTTTTTCAAATTATAAGAACCCTTACCCCTTGACCCCGCCTCCAGTAATACCGGCAATAATTTTTTCCGACAAAAAGATATAGAGGATAAAAGTGGGCAGAAATACGATGATAACGGAAGCAAACATGCCTGACCAGTCTCCTGTGTATTTCATGGAATTGATCATGGAATACAGGCCAACCGCTACCGGACGCACTCTGTCAGAGTTGGCAAAAATCAGAGAAATAAAATACTCGTTCCATATATTGATAAAATTAAAAATGGTCACTGTAATAATCCCGGACTGGGCCATGGGAAACATTATCAGCCAGAACGCCTTCATGGGGGGACAGCCGTCAATGGCTGCTGCTTCCTCATAAGCTCTGGAAATATTAGCAAAAAAAGTGAGTAAAAAAATTGTCGTGTAAGGAACGTTGATTCCCACGTAAAGGAAAATCAGGACTGCCTTATTGGCCATATAATTGTTTAAGATATTCATACTGGCAATCAGGCTGAACAGCGGAAGAACGATCATGACCACTGGCACTCCCATGGCAGATACCAGACTGGTCTGGATGGCCTTATTCCCCGCAAAGCGAAAGCGGGAAAGAACGTAGGCAGCTGGCGCACAGATCAAAACCAGCAAGGTGCATGATATAAGAGAATACATCAGGGAATTAAAAAATATGGCAGACACATTGGAATTGGTCCATGCCTTTGCATAATTTTCAAAATGGATTCCCTGTGACAGAACATGGCCCGAGAATATGGCCTTTGTGGTAGAAAAGCTGGCAGCCACCACCCAGCCCAGCAGTACAACAGTAAATAAAATCCAAACAATCAGGAGCAGATATCCAGGAAAAAGCCTAAGCTCTCTCTTCCAGTTAAATGGCTCCGTCAGCGTACCCTTTTTAGCCATAGATTTCCCTCCTTAAAATTCCAGATCATCATCTTTAATCAGTTTATTGCATATCAGGAATACCGCTACCACACAAACGCTAAGCAAAACACCGATGGCAGCTCCCAGACCTGCATTCCGCTCTGTCATGCTGTTGCCGGCTCCAAAGATCATCATGTACATATAAACCATGGGGGTAATGGTCTGGGTATCAGCCGTAACCGTTGAAAATAACTGGGACCAGACGAAGAAGCCTACCGAAGTGACGCTCCACATGGTGATATTGGTTTTAAACACGCCTTTTAACAAGGGAAAGGTAATATAGCGGAACTGGTTTACCTTATTTGCCCCATCCAAAGTAGCAGCCTCATAGTAGTCGTCTCCGATCCGTTCGATTCCGCTTGCAAATATCAGCATGTGATACCCAACCATACCAAAGCAATACGCAACAAGCAGGGCCATGAATTTGTGATCATTATCAAGCCACTGGATTTTGGATAAATGTTTAAGCCCTACAGCTGCAAAAGCATTTTTAAGGAGACCAAACTTAGGGCTGTATACATACTGCAGCCACATAGTGGCAAGAGCAACCGCACTGACTACGTTGGGAAGATAGATCATTGCCCTGAAAAAACTTTTAAAACGTATCCCACTGGTAATAATGACTGCAAATAAAAGGGCCAGGGACATGGCGACCAGTCCGCCGATCAGCCAGATACGGAAGAGGTTCCACATGGATATGCGGAATAAACTGGTTCCTGCCAGCTTACTGTAATTGGCAAGCCCCGTAAACTGCCACTTGGCCATAGAATCCGTAATTCCTTCTATTTTAAAAAAACTCATGAGAACTGTTCTGAGAATAGGATAAAGGAATATAAGGACAAACATTAGAACTGCCGGTGTTAAAAATACGGCAATCATGGTCTTATTCTTCTTCAAGTTAAATACCTCCCCGGCTTTCCTTAATTACACGGTGACACCGCCTTGGCGGTGTCACCCTAAAGATTCTTATTATTCCGGATTATTTGCCTGCTGCTTTAAGAGCATCCACGAACTCCGCTGCCGTAACGGAACCACCGCAAAGCTTCATAAAGTTTTCTTTGATAATTGGTGTCAGGTCTGCATTAGCCTCAGCTCCGGCTGCCCAGGGATAACGTACTGACAGACTTTCCATTACGGGCTTTACACTGGCAAGCTGTTTCGGCCATTCTGCGTTTCTGGAATCCGCAGGAATGCCCATTGACATTTCAGACATCTTTTTATCGAATTCACCCTGAGTAATGTACTGGATCAGCTTAAACGCGTTTTCTCCATTCTGGGAATTTTTATTAATTGCCAATACCTGAGCGCCAAAATTAGATGCGTTGACTCCATCCTTTCCTCCGTCTACTGCCGGATAGCTGAAGCAGCCCCATTTAAAGTCTTCTCCTGCCATATCCTTTACTTCATTGGGAAGCCATGAACCGTTTAAATACATGGCGGCTGTTCCCATGGCCAGTTCCTGGTTCTGTCCTGCGGGCCATACGTTGGAAGCGATGGTCTCTGAGAAATATCCTTTTCTAGCGAAATCCTCATAAGCCTGAGCCGTCTTAAGAACTGCCGGATCTTCCCACTTTCCTTCTTTTACAACTGTTTCTGTTCCTGGTTCTCCTAAAAGTCTGGACATGTGGTACCCAAACATGGATATGATGTAAGCATCATCACAGGTAATAGGGGTATAGCCTGCTTCCTTGATCTTCTGGCAGGCCGCGTCAAGCTCTTCCCAGGTTTTTGGCACTTCCTTGATTCCTGCCTCTTCAAAAATTGACTGGTTATAGAAAAATGCAAATACATTTGGCTGGTAGGGAATGGATTTTAACGTACCACTTCCTACTTCTCTGCAGGCTGACATTAAGCCTGCATTGGCATTGTCTTCATAGCCAGAGGCTTTTACCAGTTCCTCCAGATCCATTAAATACTGGCCCCATGTAGTATTAACCCGGTCTATATCCTCATCAAACAAATCAATGTTAGTTCCTGCATCCAAGGCAGGCTGCAAGCCTTCCCGGATTCCTGTACGTCCTTTAAACTGAACGTCCACCTTGACTCCTGTATCAGCAGTAAATTTGTCAATAGCCATCTGGATGGCCTGGCCCTGAGGCTCCGTTGCCTCCCACATCGTCCAGTAAGTAAGCCCATCTCCACCGCCTGCTGCTTCCTTTGTACCTTCCGCGGAAGCCGTGGCTGTGGTTTCGGCTGCTGTAGTGGCATTGGAAGCTCCTCCGGTACATCCTGCCAAAAGACCGGCTGTCATGGCCGCACTCAGCATAATACTCACAATACTTCTTTTCATAATTTTACCTCCCTCTGAGATCCAATTTATTGTCAGATCTTCTCGTGAGTCCATATTATTATACTTTTGGGCATAATGCTTTGTACAAAAGGTTATCATTTTTTACATATTAGATTTTTTTGTTTGATCTTTTCATAATTAGCAGGTAAAATACAGGTAACTTATGTACTATTTGCATAGCACATTCTTTTGATAGGTTTTATCCTGTTATAGGATTAGGGGGGAAGTATGAAATACAAGTATACAGAACTGAGAGAAGAACTGACCATTCACAGGATCGTCAGCATTCATTATTTTGAATATATGAGTGATTTTTCTTTTGCAGGAGAATCTCACAACTTTTGGGAGCTGCTCTGTGTGGATAAGGGAGAAGTAGATGTGGTAGCCGATCATGAACGGCTTACTCTTCAGAAAGGGGAGGTCATTTTCCACCAGCCCAATGAATTTCACCGGGTCCTGGCCAATGGGGTCATAGCACCCAATCTTGTTGTTATAGGATTTGACTGCCAGTCTCCTCATATGGCGTCGTTTAAGGAACAGATCTTAAACGTAGGCCCGGAAGAGCAGGAACTCCTGGCCAGGATTATTGCGGAAGCACGTCTGCACTTTGACGGAAGGCTCGACAATCCCTATCAGGAGGTTCTGGTCCAAAAGGATCATGGCCCGTTTGCGGCAGAGCAAATGATAAAAATCTATCTGGAACAGTTCCTCATACAAATTTACCGCCATTCTTTGTCCCTGCGCCGGGCTCCCGCCGTACATAAGGATACCTCCCGCACAGAGGACATCTATGAAGCCATTCTCTGCTATTTTGAAAAAAACATCTGTACCCAGCTGACAATTGACCAGATCAGCCGGGATAATCTGATCAGCACATCACAGCTGAAAAAACTTTTTTATGAAAAGGGAAACACCGGAGTCATAGAATATTTTAACAGCATGAAAATTGATTCTGCCAAGCAGCTGATTAGAAACAGGCAGCTTAATTTTACCCAGATTGCCAATCACCTGGGATATACCTCAGTCCACTATTTTTCCAGGCAGTTTAAGCACTTAACCGGAATGACTCCTTCTGAGTATGCTACTTCTATTAAAAAAATGTCAGAGAAAAACATGCTGCGGGATACAGCTCTATAGGTCTTTGCCTTTGACGATTTGCAGAAAATTGCAGAAAATTTAAGCTGCTGTCCCGGCAAAACAAATAGTCTGCAGGAACAACAGCTTATAAAATCATGAAGGAAACCTTCCTTTTAGGCTCTTACCTATAACCGTCCGGATTCCCTGACTGCCATCTCCAGGAATCCTGGCACATTTCATCAATTCCACGTTCAGCTTCCCAGCCAAGCTCTTTCTTTGCCAGGGAGGCATCTGCATAGCATTGTGCAATATCACCCAGGCGGCGCGGCTTGATGGTATACGGGATTGGCTTCCCGCATGCCCTTGAAAACGCTTGGATCAACTGAAGTACACTGAGGCCCTGACCTGTTCCCAGATTGTAAATGCGGACCTCCGGTTCAGAAGAAGCAATCTTTTCAAGAGCCTTTACATGTCCGATGGCCAGATCCACCACGTGAATGTAATCACGTACCCCGGTTCCGTCAGGTGTGTCATAATCATCGCCAAATACTCCCACCTCTTTTAACTTGCCCACTGCAACCTGGGTGATGTAAGGTGTCAGATTATTGGGGATTCCGGCAGGATCTTCTCCGATTAAGCCGCTTTTATGGGCACCCACCGGGTTAAAATAGCGCAAAAGGATTACGCTCCACTCCGGATCAGCGGTATGAAGGTCAATAAGTATCTGCTCCAGCATGCTTTTTGTCTGTCCATAGGGATTGGTGATCTCTCCCTTGGGACAGTCTTCCGTAATAGGCACAAAGGCGGGATCTCCGTATACAGTGGCAGAGGAGCTGAATATAATATTCTTCACCTTATGTTCTCTCATGACATCGCACAGAATCAGAGTGCCGGTAATGTTATTGTAATAATATTCCAATGGTTTTGCAACTGATTCTCCCACAGCCTTTAACCCTGCGAAATGGATAACAGCATCAATGGCTTCATGATCAAATATCTTCTCTAATGCATCCCTGTCTAAAAGGTCTGCCTCGTAGAATATTACTGTTTTCCCAGTGATGGCTTCCACCCGTTCCAATGAAACTCTGGAGGAATTGCAAAGATTATCCACTACAACAACCTCATGTCCCTGTTCCAAAAGTTCGATACATGTATGGCTGCCGATATATCCGGCGCCTCCGGTTACCAATATTCTCATGTTCTCTCCTCTTTCCTGTTTATAGTTTATGCCTATCAATCAAACAGATATATAAGTATATCCCGTTGATATTTAACGAAGCGGGAATGCAGACACTCCCATTTGACAAATATAAAAGTAAAACACTTATTGTTCACTCCCGCGGACAATATCTTCCATTTCTTTCCACTTTCGTTCCATGTCAGCCACAAGTGCAAACTGGGTCCTGGCCCGATCCAGGTTGTGGTTTTCTCTGCTGGTATGAAAATAGGTGTCTCCCTGAAGGTAGTCTGTCAGAAAACGTATGCCGCACTCAAAGGTCATCAGCTTTGCGCCCATGGGAAGCATCTGCTTTTCCTCTGGTATCAGGCTTCCCTTACACCCCTCTAAATATCCTTTTGTATAGATTTCAAACAGGGGCAGGGATAAGGATACTTTGCTTACATCGGGCTCATCCTCCTCTGCTGTATTGGCTCCGAAACGAATGGAATCCCCGAAGTCAAAGATCGACAAGCCAGGCATGATGGTATCTAAGTCAATGATGCAAAGGGCTTCCCCTGTTATATCATCAATCATAATATTGTTAAGCTTGGTATCGTTGTGAGTAACGCAGAGAGGGAGTTTGCCGGCCTTTAACATATCCATGGCAATAGAGGCTTCCTTTTCCCGGTCAAGAACGAATTTTATTTCCTCTTCCACCAGATGGGCACGGCCGCATACATCGGCCTTGACAGCTGCCTTAAATGCTTCCATACGAACCGGAGTATTATGAAAATCAGGGATAGTTTCCGACAGTTCATCAGCCGGATACTGGGCCAGCTGGCGTTTAAACCTTCCAAATGCCTTGCCGCTCTGGTAAAAATCCTCAGGATCCCTCACCTTATCATAGGTGGTGGCCCCTTCTATAAAAAGATAACCTCTCCAGTAATTCCCGTCGCTGTCCTGACAGTAATCCTTTCCATCTCTTGCCTTTATAATATTAAGTGTTTCCCTGGTTGGATCTCCGCCCTGAGCCTGGATCCGTTCCCGCAGAAAGGAAGTGACACCAGCAATGTTTTTCATGAGAGAAACCGGATCCTTAAAGACCTCATGATTGATCCTCTGGATGATGTAGTGTATTTCTCTTTCTCCTGTTTTACAGATCAGGCGAAAGGTATCATTAATATGGCCGCTTCCATAGCGGTTCCACGAGATTGGTTCTCCCTCAAAGGCCAGAAGCCCAATGGCCTCTTTCAGCTTACCGCACTGTGCCTCTCCCATTACTTTTCCTCCCATAGCTTTTCCGGATACAGACCAGCTTCCTTCAGTCCTTTGATGGCATTGACAACGGTTTCTTTATCTTCCTTATATGTGACACCATACCACCTGTCAACACTCCTTAATACGGAAACCTCTGCTTTGTTTTCCTTTAACAGTTCATCAACCACAAAGGGAAGGAAGTATTCACACTTCCCTGGATTTTGGGGAAGCTCTCTATCTAAAAATGCAGCAAACCGTTGTTCCAATTCCTTTAATATACTATTTGTAAAACCCCACATATTCATGGAAACAATGGTTTCCTCTGAAAGCCCGGTCCAGGTCTTCCCATCATCCTCGGTAAATTCTGCCTTATCCCCATGTTTTTCGATTCTGGTACGCTCATTGATATCAACAAGCTTTCCCCCTTCATCGGTGCTGCACACACCTCTTGCCACATGGCCGTTTTCCGTCAGGGTCTTGTAAAGCTGGTAGCCCACCATAGTATACTGATACTTCTCTCCGTCAGATACTTTGTTAAGCTGGTCATAAATAGATACAAAGGCACTTCTGCCGTAATAATCATCTGCATTAATGACTGCAAAGGGTCCGTCTATTACGTCCTTGCAGCATAAGATGGCATGTCCTGTTCCCCAGGGCTTTACTCTTCCCTCCGGCACATGGTATCCTTTTGGAAGCTTGTCAAGCTCCTGATATACGTATTCCACCTGAACATGAGCCGCCATGCGGTCTCCGATATTTTCTTTAAATTCCTTTTCAATGTCCTTTTTAATAATAAAGACAACCTTTTTAAATCCAGCATAAATTGCGTCATAGATTGAAAAATCAATGATCTTGTTTCCATGGGCATCCACAGGATCAATCTGTTTTAAACCCCCGTATCGGCTTCCCATGCCTGCTGCCATAATTACCAGAACCGGCTTCTTGTTCATTGTTATTACCTCCTTAATTCTATAACCTCAGTATAATAAATGCTTATCAAAAGATATTTGCATTATTTATTATTTAATTTGCATTATCGTTCTCTTCTCACTAATTTTCCATTGATTGTGGTATAATGACAGCACAGCAATTATTATATCACAATCTGTCAACTGGAAGGAGATTTCCATGGCGTACAAAAGCACGGTTTTACGCTCCTCTGCTGTTATAAAAAAAATTATAACCATCCACTACTTTGAGTACATGAGCAATTTTTCTTTTCCGGGTGAAAGCCATGATTTCTGGGAGTTTGTCTGCGTTGACAAAGGGGTCATCGACGTTATCGCCGGTGACAAGCGGATGCCTTTAAAACGAGGAAATATTATCTTCCATAAGCCCGGAGAATTCCACAACATACTGACAAACGGAACCGTTGCCCCTAATCTGGTAGTGGTCAGCTTTGAGTGCAACTCTACTTATATGAAGGCCTTTGAAGGAGTGGTTTTATCCGTACAGGAGACGGAAATGGCCTTGCTGGCGCAGATCATCATTGAGGCGCGAAACGCATTTACCGGACGGCTCGACGATCCTTACCAGGAAGAATTGACCAGGAGGCAGCCTCCTTTATCCTTTGGGGCAGAGCAGCTGATTGGGAATTATTTAGAGGAGCTGATTATCCATCTTTACCGCAGATACTTTTTAAAGCCTGAGCTGATTTCTTCCGGACGGATCATGGAAAGCCCTATGCACGGAGATGCCCATAACCGCATTGTCCGGTATATGGAAGAGCATATCGGAGAACACCTTACCATTGAAACCATCTGCCGGGATAATTTGACCGGCCGGTCACAGCTTCAGAAAATCTTTCACAACACTTATGGCTGCGGAGTCATTGATTACTTCACCGGAATGAAGATTAATGTAGCAAAACAGCTCATCCGCAATAATCAGCTGAATTTTACCGAAATTGCGGACCGTCTGGGTTACAGCTCGGTCCATTATTTTTCCAGACAGTTTAAAAAGCTGACCGGGATGACGCCATCGGAATATGCGACTTCCATCCGTTCTCTTTCAGAAAAAGGAACATAGGCCCATTCTCCCTGCTCCCTGCTTAAGTAAATAGGAAAAGGCGGGAATTCTCCCCGCCTAGCCTACCTTTAATTTAAATTTCTTTGCTTCATTTTCAGAGTCCACTTTTTCAATTACAGCACCAAGGCCCTGAAGCTTTTCTTCAAAGCATTCATAGCCACGCTGGATATATCCGATCTCATCTACAACCGTATAACCATCCGCTGCCAGTCCCGCAATCACTAATGCTGCACCTGCGCGGAGATCAGGAGCGTTGACAAACGCCCCGGTATAGCTGCCTACGCCGTCAATAACAGCCACATTTCCTTCTACTTTTATATTGGCCCCCATACGGGATAATTCATCTACATAACGGAAACGGTTCTCAAAGATACTCTCTGTTACCACGCTGGCGCCTTTTGCAAGAGCAAGAGTCACAGTCATCTGAGGCTGCATGTCAGTTGGAAATCCCGGATAGGGAAGAGTCTTGATATCCGTATGCCTTTGATTGGTTTTCCCTACTACACGGACCGCATCATCAAATTCCACTACTTCGTTTCCCATTTCCAGAAGCTTTGCTGAAATCGCTTCCAAATGCTTTGGTATAACATTCTTCACCATTACGTCGCCTCTGGTTATAGCTGCAGCGCACATAAAAGTTCCTGCTTCAATCTGGTCCGGTATGATGGAATACTCCGTTCCATGAAGCTTTCTCACTCCACGAATGCGGATGGTATCCGTGCCGGCTCCCTTGATGTTGGCGCCCATGCTGTTTAAAAAGTTTGCCACATCAACCACATGAGGTTCTTTAGCCACATTTTCCAGAATTGTCTGACCCTCTGCAAGGGTTGCAGCCATCATAACATTAATGGTAGCCCCAACACTGACAACGTCCAGATAGATATGGCTTGCCACCAGATCGATCGCATGGACAATCACAGCTCCCCTCTCGATCCTCACATCGGCTCCAAGAGCACGGAACCCCTTTAAATGCTGGTCAATGGGCCTGCTTCCAATGTTGCAGCCTCCCGGAAGAGGTACCTGAGCGCTTTTATACTTACCCAGCATGGCACCGATAAAGTAGTATGAAGCCCTGATTTTACGGATGTAATCATCATCAACCGAAACCTCCCTGATGGTCTTTCCATTGATTCGGACCGTATGCCTGTCAATCCGCTCTACCTTTGCTCCAATTTCCTCTATCGCTTCAAGCAACACGTTAATATCTCTGACATCAGGCAGATTATCGATCAAAACGTCTTCATCTGTCATGATCGCTGCTGCCAGAATTCCCAAAGCGGCATTCTTTGCCCCGCCGATTGTTACTTCACCAACCAGGGGATTTCCGCCTTTCATAATATACTGCTCCATTTCACACCTCTGATTATCATGTTATCTATTTACAAAATTCTTAAATTTTTCCTTTAGCCTTTAATGATTATAACATATCTTACGAATTTGTAAAGAGAACGCATTTTCTTATTCCGTAAGCACTCCGCAGACAAAGTCATTACCCTGGCCCGCAAAGTATACAGAGGCATCATTTAAGCCCATCTTCTGGCTTTCTCCGGATACCGGGTTATATACCGTTACATTATAGGAATCATAGCCGGAAAGAAGCACATAACCGCCTTGAAGGTTATAGGCTGCCACTGGACATCCATGACCGATAAAATATAATACCTGGCTCAAATTACTGCCCCTTGCATCCAGTATAAGAACCCCCTCGCCATAAAAGCTGTCTGACTTAAAGCCTTCCAGATTTCTTACAAAGGCTGCTCCTGTTTTTAATGGTTCTTTCATATTCCGGGATGGGGCACGGTTTACACGGTTCCATATGATTTCCTGATTCTTATCGGTCACAACACCCATTTTGTCATAGGCAAGAGCCAGCGCATCTGCAAAGCTGCGCCTGCTTCCCAGATAACCTCCTCCTCCGTAAGCGTAAAACAGGTTTTCCTGGAACCTTCCATTGCTCTTTAATTCCACAACCTCAGTAGTTTCATAAGCCACCTTTTTAGGAACCGTAACCTTTACCTCCCTGCTTTCCATATCTTTATCCAGTTGAACAAAGTAGAGCTTTCTCCTGTCCTCAGAGGCATACCAGCCGACTCCCTCCATTTCTCCGTTTGTAAGCTCCTGATTGCAAACTATGGTATCCTGCCTGGAGGCCACGTAGGACTGATCACCTGATTTTGCCACCTGTGTTAAATGAATCCGGCTGCCCTCCACGGATACATCAGAAATATAGGTTTTCTCATTTTCATACTCTTTAACAATTTTACCGCTTTGGTCCATAATTTCAATCCGATACATAGGAGCATCTTTTATTCTTCCGTTTTGCACCCACACATCGCCTTTTTTGGCAATCCCATAAATGAAATCATCTCCCACAAACCCAAGAGGCCTGTAAATGTCATCCTCACCACCGGTTATTTCTCTCTTCACTCCTGTATCAAGATCCATAAGATGAATGACTCCGGCTCCGTAAAGGTCACTGCCTTCCAGCCATGCAAAGCGGCGGTCAGTACTGCTGACCGCGTATCCGCCCTCAGAAAGTGAGTCCGCCAGAACCATATACTCGTTGCTGTTTAAATCGATACCGTATACCGCCCGGTCTGCCATTAAATAAAGCATTCCATTTGCTCCAACATGAGCCAGCTGGTCTAAATCTTCCTTAAGCATATCAAAAGACAAGGTCACGGGAGTGAAAAAACGTTCTGTTGTAGCGTTGTCCAGGCTGTTGTACTGATACATGGCAATCCCTAATCCACCTTCATGGATTCCTCTGTTCATATAGCCATAAACCAGGAAATTCACATCCCCGTTATCGCTGACCGACAGGATTTTAATGTCATGCTGGTTATAGCTGCTGCGTGTCCCGTCGTCTTCTCCGCTCCGGAAGGAGAAGACCTTAACTGCGTGTTCTTTACTCTGGTCATACATCCAGAGATCCCGGTTTACTTCATAAGCCAGCCAATCCCCTGACGGGCTTTTGGCAGTACGTATCTCTTCTGGGTTGGAAATACCAAGCATGATCCGTTTTCCTGAAAACAGCCCTTTTTGTCCGGAAAATATCTGATTGGTATTCCGTTCAAAGTCCATGAGGTAGATACGCCTGCTGTCCCACTTCATGGTAAAGCTGTCCTCCACTTCGTACAGCTCCTGAATGCCGCCTTCTCCCTCCCTGGATATTTCATAATCCAACCGGACACTGCACATGATTCCGTCTAAATCCTTTAAAGTTACTCTGATGTCCCCTTCCGGCTTCACAGTAAGTCCTCCCCAGGTAAGCTGGGAAAAGCTGGACCGGATGGTCACATGTCCAAGGGAGCTGTTGTCCTCACTCTCACTGGTTTCCAGATAGGTTGTCAGATGCCTTGCCTGGTCATAGTCAAAGGTTTTAGTAGTGAAATCCACTGCAAAATCTATCATGTCCTTTGCCTTGGTGCTGTCCGTCCACATGATGCGGGTATAATAAAAGAGCTTTCCGTTCCCTGAGGTATCAAACGACAAGATGAGAAGATATTCCTTATCTTTTGTCAGAAGATTCTGAATAGGAAGCGTTGCTGTGATGCTTCCTTCCGCCTGGTCCCACTTATCCAGCACGGTCCGTTCTACCAGGCGGTTCAGATCCATGCTGCGGACCTCATATTCCATCCCCTGGATACTGCCCTTGTAGTCGGATATCTGTATATTCATGGCCCTGTCAGGAGGCAGAACTGTTAATGCTTCCCTGGAAACAACCTGCTTCATGTCCTGCGTATATCCGTGAAGCAGGTTCATTTTTCTTCCGTACATATCAGAATATACTACCGGCAGAGAGGCTTCATCCATGGCTGTATATACCATAACATCACTTTTTTCCGTATTCTTTTGGCTCAACACAAAATAAACTGCGATTGCCGCAATAAAGACCGCAGATAATATTCCAATTTTTTTAATTAATCCACTCATCCAAAACTTCCTTTATTTCCGTATTTTTATACACCAACGAAACAAACGAATATGCAGGCATAACCGGTTGATCCATAAAAGAGAGGTGAAAGATTGATTTCTTTCAGCCGTATACTCTTTATTGTATACAATAATTCCCAAAACTACAACGAAAAATTTCTTAAACCTTCGGGAAACGCCCCAAATATAGCCAGACTGTAAATCACAAAAAAGCAGTTATTCAGTCGAAAACCGACAAATAACTGCTTTTTTCTATTATTTGCAAACTCCGCTGCGGCATCTCCTGCGGTGCATCTCATTAAGCAGAAGCACATTGACGACTCCATTCAGCCAGCCATCATTATACCGAGGCCCTCTTGGTCCCCTTGGGCCCCACGGGCCCCACGGGTCTTTGGGTCCTGGCGGACAACACGGCGGTCCCCATGGTCCTCCTGGTCCCGGAGGACCCCAATTATTTCCCGGCCTCCATGGACCCTTTGGCCCAGGCGGGCCCCACGGGCCATTTCCTCCGGGCGGCCATCCTGGAGGTCCCCATGGCGGAGGTCCCCACCTGGAATCCCGGTCCTGAGACTGCATATCTGTTTCATCCGTCTCGTCATCTTCCCAGCCCATCTGTTCCGTTGTCTCTACATTTGCCTGCTCTGGTTCTTCTGCCACCTCATCCACAATGATGCCATCCCTGTGTATCTGGTCGCATATGGAATCGCAGACCTGGTTGATCATCATACGGTCCGGGTATTCGTCATACATGGGACTGTTTTTATAATCCAGATGATCACACGCTGAAACCACATATTCCTGTAAACGTTTCATATGTCCTGGGTACAGCCCCTGGAGATATTCCAAATCATGTACGATAAGATCTTTTCTTTCCATGAGGCGCCCTGCAGAACTCCTGTCACCATAAAGCATATACGGCTCCAGTTCCTGTAAATTGTTTCCATAAGTATTATCCGGGTTAATCGGCACAGTCGTCATCACTCCCTGCTTTCTGCTTATACAAAACCATTGTATGCAAAAATATTGGAAAACGTGCAGAAAGCCGTGTTACATGATTATTTATTACCAAATAACCGCTCCGGATAAACTCCTTCTGAAACCAGGTTCCTGATCGCCGCAGCAACAGCGGGTTTATCTTCCTTATAGGTCACACCGAACCACCGGTCCTTTGTTTCAAGAACTCTTACCTGGGCCTTTTGGGCGTGAACAAGCTTATCAATGATTTTAGGAAGCAGGTATTCTGTCTTCACGTCACCTTCCTTTAAGCTGTCCAGGAATGCCGGGAATCCTCTCTCCAGTTCCTCAAGAAACGCTGGAGAAAGCCCCCACATGTTCATAGACACATTCTGGCTTAAGGGAATTACTACAGGAGTCCCTTCCTCGCTGCGTCCTTTTGCCTGGTCTTCGTGACGTATGATCTCGTATGTCTCTGTTACCCTTTCCAGTACTCCTCTTTCATCCACCTGGCATACTCCCCGGGTCACGCCCCCATTCTCGCTTAGGGTGTTCCCCAGAATGAATCCTCCCATGCAGATGTCAAAAGGCTTTGACTGGGGATCCATCTCATTTACCAGATACTCATGAATCTTTATAAAACCCTCTTTTCCGTAATAGTCGTCTGCATTGATCACAACAAATGGTTCCTGTATGACCGGTTTTGCACACAAAAGAGCTTGTCCCGTTCCCCATGGCTTGGTCCTTCCCTCTGGCTTGGTAAAGCCGGCAGGAAGATCATCCAGTTCCTGATATGCATACTCCACCGGAGCAATCTTTTCGATCCTGTTACCAATGATTTCCTTAAAGTCCTGCTCCAGATCCTTCCTTATGATAAACACAATCTTGTCAAATCCGGCATGCAGAGCATCATATATGGAATAATCCATTATGATTTCTCCGCTTGGGCCTACAGACTCCAGCTGCTTGATTCCTCCGCCGAACCGGCTTCCGATGCCGGCCGCCATAATCACTAATGATGTCTTCTTCATTACATTATCTCCCTGTCTGTTTAATCTGCCTAATAGTATATCACAAAAGAAAGGTTTAATCCATAGATACCGGATCATCCCAGGTCCTTCTTCCCATTTACAAAGATTCATTTATCATAGAAAAAGAGTGTTGCAAAAGCCAACTTTCAGAAACCACGTTTATACCGCCCCAGACTTATCACATAGAGTTCTTATTACCATGGCTGCCGGACTTGGAGCCGTGATAATATGAATTATTATAATACAATGATGAGCTTCCCTGACCTGATATTTTGATGGTGACTTTCTAAAAGCTCACTTTTCTCATACCTTTCTACCCC
>JAEWRS010000349.1 GCA_023398855.1 Bacillota bacterium | reverse complement strand
GGACTAGATGGAGTGATTCTTCTGGCATTTATTCTGGGTTTCCCGGCCAATGAAATCGTGGTTCCCATTATCATCATGGCTTACACGGCAGAAGGAAGTCTGCGGGATATCAGTGATTTATCCGTATTAAGAGAGCTTCTTACAGCCAATGGCTGGACCTGGATTACAGCTGTCAGCACCATGCTGTTTTCCCTGATGCACTGGCCCTGTTCCACAACCTGCCTTACCATCAGGAAGGAAACTCAGAGCATAAAATGGACGGTGGTTTCCTGGCTGGTGCCCACTGTAACCGGGATTGTGGTGTGCTTTTTATTCACAACCATTGCAAGGTCCTTTCTCTGATGTTTAAAATCCCTTTCATTTGTCTACAATAGGAGTATGAATATCCTATGGAAAGGAGGGTGAAGCGTGAGCAGAATCTACCACGTTTACGCCCTGTCAGACCGGTTGAAAGCCAGGAGGATTGAGGGCGAGATTGCCAAGGTTGACGGGGTGCAAGATATCAGAATCTCGAAAGACTTAAAAGAAATGAATATTGAAGTTGATACTGGTAAAATATCTGCAGTGATGGAGCGGGTGGTGAACATCTGCAGCCGGATATCCTACGGATGCGAAGTGAAATATAAGTTTATTTAGATCACACGAAAAAGAGCGGCCAATGAGGCTGCCCTTTTTCGTGTAAAACGGTTAGTGAGCATTTTTTGAATACTCACCTATTTTTTTGTCCATGTTGGAAATATGCTTTGTAAGCCAGTCCACAACCATCTGGTTAGCATTTAAAATCACCAGTAAGTTGCCTCCGGAAGACTTATAATCACTGCGCAGTTTATCCAATTGCGCGATGAAAGCGGTATGAGCCTGTTTCTGCTCGGCATAGCCTGGATAGTGAATGCTGATCATGTACTTTTCTTCATCAGCAAAATGTTTTTTTGTGTAATCATCCAAAAAGTCAAGAAGTTCTCCTACATATTCTTTGGCCCGGTTATTCTTCCCTGCTTCAAACAGTTTTTCTGCTTTATCGAACCACATTTTGTGCTGATCGTCAATCATTGATATTCCCACAGATAAATTTGGCGTCCACGGCATGGCATTTCCTCCTAAGTAAATAAAAAGATTTTGTATATCTTTATATATTTTATAATAAAATTCCAGAAAATTCAACCGCATATATAAAATGGAAGAGCATTTTATGTGAATAATAATAAGATTTCTATTAAATATACAGTAAACCGGAACGTGAGACAGAACCCCGGCCAAAATGTGCGGATAAAATTGACGTACCTTTCCGGTAATGCTATAATTTTAATTTAGTATATAGTAAGGGAGATCAAACATGGAGATAGAAGGAATCCGTCTGAATAAATTTTTAAGTGAAGCAGGAATATGTTCCAGGAGAGAAGCAGACCGCTTCATTGAGTCAGGAAAGGTTTCCGTAAACGGACAGGCAGCCAGACCTGGTCAGAAAGTGTTACCGGGCCAGTCAGTTACAATAAACGGGCGTACCATTTCTGCGGGAAAGGGAGCGCAGAGCCATAAGGAGGATCAGGTACTTCTGGCAGTCCATAAGCCAAAGGGCATCGTATGCACCACATCAGATAAAGACCGTGCCCCCAATATTGTGGACATGGTAAATTACTCTGTCAGGATCTATCCGGTAGGCCGCCTGGACAAGGATTCAGAAGGGCTGATCCTCATGACGAACCAGGGTTCTCTGGTGAATAAAATAATGCGCAGCGGAAATGCTCATGAAAAAGAATATCTGGTAAAGGTCAACCGTCCGGTCACTGACGAATTTATATTGAAAATGAAAAAAGGAGTATTCCTTCCCGACCTGAATGTGACCACGAAACCCTGCCGTGTGAGCAAGGCAGGGGAAAAGGCGTTCCGTATTATTTTGACCCAGGGGCTAAACCGGCAGATCAGACGAATGTGCGGTCAGCTGGGCTTTGAAGTGCGGATGCTAAAACGAATGCGGATCATGAATATTGAACTGGGAGATTTAAAGCCGGGAGCTTACCGGGAGCTTTCCAAAAAGGAATACCATCAGATGAAGGAAGCCTTAAAAGGCTCAACAAATCGATCCTGTAAAGGACAAAAAAAAGGAGATATCTGATGGACGGTAAAATAAGCAGAATGAAAGAACTGGTCAGCCTGCTCACTCAAGCAGGTAAGGCTTACTATCAGGAAAGCCGGGAGATCATGAGCAATTATGATTATGACAGGCTTTACGACGAGCTTAAGGACTTAGAAAAGGAAACAGGAGTCATACTCTCTGCAAGCCCTACGCAGAACGTGGGGTACCAGGTTTTAAGTGAACTGCCCAAGGAGGCACACGAAACGCCTATGCTTTCCCTTGATAAGACCAAAAGCGTGGAAAGTCTCCAGGAGTGGCTGGGCAGCCAGACAGGAATTCTGTCATGGAAGCTTGACGGGCTGACCGTAGTTCTTACCTATAACCTTGGGACACTTCAAAAGGCTGTGACCAGAGGAAACGGTGAAATCGGTGAGGTTATTACAAACAATGCAAAGGTATTTTCAAATATTCCTCTAAACATCTCTTATCAGGGAGAACTCATTTTGCGGGGAGAAGCTGTGATTAAGTATTCGGATTTTAACCGGATTAATGAGGAGATCGGTGAGGTGGCCGCCAGATACAAAAACCCCAGGAATCTATGCAGCGGTTCTGTAAGGCAGTTAAACAACCAGATCACAGCACAGAGAAATGTAAGCTTTAAGGCATTTGCTCTTGTAACGGCAGATGATGCTGGCTTCCTTAATTCCAGAAGAGAACAGTTTGAATGGTTAAAGAAACAGGGCTTTGAAGTAGTGGATTATAAAATGGTGACAAGGGAAACACTGCCTGATGCAGTAGAGGAGTTTTCTGAGGCCATTTCCTCTTATGATATACCATCAGATGGTCTGGTGCTTTTGTTAGATGATATTGCTTACGGAGAAACTCTTGGACGTACGTCCAAATTTCCCCGCAATGCCATTGCATTTAAGTGGGCTGATGAGATCAGGGAAACCAGGCTTGACCACATTGAGTGGAGTGCATCCAGGACTGGACTCATCAACCCGGTGGCAATCTTTGATCCAGTAGAGCTGGAAGGAACCACAGTGAGCCGGGCCAGTGTCCACAACTTAAGCATTATGGAGGCTTTGGAACTGGGAGAAGGGGATGAGATCACGGTTTATAAGGCCAATATGATCATCCCTCAGATCGCAGATAACTTAACAAGAAGCAGGAAAATCCAGATTCCTGACCAATGTCCTGTTTGCAGTGGAAGGACAGAGATACGCAGGATTAATGATGTGAAGAGTCTGTACTGCATTAACCCGGACTGCCAGGCAAAGCGGCTGAAGAGCTTTTCCCTTTTTGTCAGCAGGAATGCCTTAAACATGGACGGCTTGTCGGAAGCAACCTTAGAAAAGTTCATTGGTGCCGGATTGATCCGGGAATATGCTGATATCTTCCACCTGGATCAGCAGGAAGAGGTCATTACCCAGATGGAGGGCTTTGGGAGAAAATCCTTTGAGAATCTGATTCAGGCAGTAAAAAAGGCTTCTCATACAACCCTTCCAAGGCTGATATATGGTTTGGGAATTGCTGGAATCGGTCTGGCAAATGCGAAGATGCTGTGTCAGGAATTCAAGTTTGATTTTGGGAAGATGCGTCATGCAGAGGAAGAAGAGCTGACAGCTGTTCCGGGAATCGGAAAGGTACTTGCAGAGGCCTGGATCACCTATTTTAAGGATGATAAGAACAACGGGATTGTGGATCACTTGCTTTCGGAGGTGACCATAGAAGGGGATGCGCTGATACCTGGGAATGGGGTCTTTGAAGGCATGACCTTTGTTGTGACCGGTTCAATGGACCACTATGAAAACCGGAAAGCCCTTCAGGAAGACATTGAAGCCAATGGCGGCAAAGTCACTGGTTCGGTTACTTCTAAGACCACATATCTGATTAACAATGATACCACATCCAATTCTTCTAAAAATAAAAAAGCAAAGGAGCTTGAAGTGCCTATTATTTCAGAAGAGGATTTCATAAAAATGCTGGAGGAATAAATTATGCCGATAAAAGTACAAAAAGATTTACCTGCAAAAGCTATACTGGAAAAAGAAAACATTTTTATGATGGATGAGGACAGAGCTTTAAGCCAGGACATCCGTCCCCTTCAGATATTGATTATTAACCTTATGCCAATAAAGGAGGAGACGGAGACACAGCTTCTTCGTGCCCTGTCCAATACTCCCCTGCAGGTTGATTGTACCTTTCTTATGCTGGAGAGTCATACATCCAAGAATACGTCGGCAAGCCACTTAAATAAGTTTTATGTTTATTTTGATGAAGTAAGGAAAAAGAAGTTTGACGGAATGATCATTACCGGAGCTCCTGTTGAGAATATGGAATTTGAGGAGGTCAATTATTGGGAAGAGTTAAAAAAGATCATGGAATGGAGCAAAACCCATGTGACCAGCTCTCTTCATATCTGCTGGGGAGCCCAGGCAGGACTTTATTACCATTATGGCGTGCCAAAATTCAAGAGAAACAGCAAGCTGTCCGGTATTTACCGTCACAAGGTCCTGGACCGGAAGGTGCCTCTTGTGAGAAGCCTGGATGATTATGTCATGGCCCCCCATTCCCGATACACGGAGGTCAGGAGAGAGGATATTGAAACCCAGCCGGAGCTGGTCATCTTGGCAGAGTCAAAAGAGGCTGGAATCCTGCTGGTGATGAGCCGGGATGGAAAGCAGGTATTTATCCAGGGGCATCCGGAGTATGACCGGATGACTCTTGATGGAGAGTACCACCGGGATTTGGGAAAAGGAATGGATCCTGTAATTCCCTGTAATTATTATGAAGATGATGATCCTGATACCGTGCCTGTACTGAATTGGAGGAATGGGGCGAATACACTGTATGGGAACTGGCTGAACTTTTATG
>JAEWRS010000289.1 GCA_023398855.1 Bacillota bacterium | reverse complement strand
TGACAGGAGGGTTCAAGAAGGTCTTCATTGGAGCCTGCAGTTTCTTCATTGGCCAGAGACAGACCATGGACACCTGACGGGTAAATATGAAGTTCAAAATTCACATGCTGCTTTCTCATGGCATCTGCCAGGAGAAGACTGTTTTCAAGAGGTACGGAAGCGTCCGTATAAGTATGCCATAAAAAGGCTCTTGGCATCTTGTCCGTTACAAACCGTTCCAGGGATATGGCTTCTGCTTCCTCCTTTGCTGCATCTTTGCCTATAAGGCTTAAAACAGAACCCTCATGTTTAAATTCTCCGCTGGTGATTACCGGATAATTTAAAATCAACCCGTTGGGACGTATTTCTTCAGGAGTCCGGCTGATGGCTTCCCATACAAAATCCCTGTCCCAGAAAACTCCAAGGCTGCATGCTAAATGACCTGCCGCGGAAAAACCGCAGGCAATAATCCGGTTTGTGTCCACCTGCCATTCTGCTCCGTGCTCTCTGATAACAGCCACTGCTTCTGCAAGCTCTCTTAGTGAAACAGGGAAGCGGTTGGGATCCACGCTGTAATCCAGCACAAACCCATGACAGCCCATGGACATAAACTGCAAAGCAATTGGCTCACTTTCCCGGTCTGATCTGCGGCTGTAACCGCCTCCGGGAAGCACAATGACCGCAGGCCGGAGCTTATGAGGATTCACACTGATGCTGTCCAATAAATAACCAGTCAAACATGCCGGTCCCGTCACCTGCCCAGGTACCTTGATCTGTCTTTTTTCAATTCTCATAATGTCTTACTCCTTCTTCCCCTCATTCTGACCGGAAAATATCTCATCCAGAATGCGGTGGGCCACTTCATCCTTTGTCATCGTTTCCAGCGGAAGCTCTTTTTCCCTGGTGATAATGGTGACCACATTGGTATCCGTTCCAAAACCGGCTCCATCCACCTTTAAGTTGTTGGCAACGATCATGTCCACATTCTTTTTATCAAGCTTTGCCCTTGAATTTTCCAGCATGTTCTGAGTCTCCATGGAAAAGCCGCACAAAAACTGCCCTTTTTTCCGGTGTTCTCCCAGCCACTTAAGGATATCATCCGTCCGTTCCAGCTCTATAACCATGTTTCCGTCTCTTTTCTTTGTTTTTTCCGTTCCCACTTGCTTTGGGCGGTAATCCGCTACTGCGGCAGCCTTTATGACGGCATCCTGGGTCCCCGACTCAGCGATTACCGCATCAAGCATCTCCTTGGCACTGTCAACCTCTATGCAGCGCACAAATATTGGCTTGGGAATACCCGTGTTCCCGCTGATAAGGGTTACATTGGCGCCCCTGAGAGAAGCAGCCTTTGCAACCGCATACCCCATTTTCCCAGTGGAGTGATTGGTGATAAACCGGACCGGATCAATGGCCTCCCTGGTTGGACCGGCTGTGACCAGAATATTCTTTCCTGCCAGGTCTTTAGGATAACAGACCTCTTTTTCAATGAAATCAAAAAGGACCTCAGGATCCGGCATTTTTCCTGCTCCAATATCCCCGCAGGCCAGATACCCATAATCAGGATGGATCACTTCCATTCCATAAGATTCGCAAATCCTTAAATTATCCTGAGTAATGGGATTCTCATACATATTCGTATTCATGGCAGGAGAGATGATTTTCCTGCACCTGCATGCCAGAACAGTGGTGGTCAGCATATCATCTGCAATTCCATGGGCAAGCTTTGCGATCACATTCGCGCTGGCAGGAGCAATCATCACCACATCGGCAAGCTTTGCCAGGGCCACGTGCTCCACACTGTACTGAAAATTACGGTCAAAAGTATCTACCAGACATTGATTGCCTGTCAGTGTTTCAAATGTAATGGGATTGATGAAATTGGTGGCATTCCTGGTCATAATCACATGGACCTGACAGCCTCTTTTTACCAGCATACTGGCAAGTCCGGCTATTTTGTAGGCCGCAATACTTCCTGTTACTCCTAAAATAATAGTTTTTCCCTTCAGCATAAGCGCCTCCTGTCCGATGAGCCAAAAGCAAATCAAACTTCCTTGTTTTTCAAAATAAAATATGATACGCTACAATATATCGTGAACCGCTGATCAATGGTCCACATTCACTATTTGCGCCGGCGGGCAAGCTCACCTTTGCTCTCTCGCGCTATTATATCACAAGAAAAAAGGGTTGGAAAGGAGTACCTGTATGATTTTGGCTATTAATATGGGAAACAGTAATATTGTCATAGGCGGGATTGATAGTGCCGGCACTTACTTTATTGAACGAGTCACCACAAATCATGGAAAAACAGATCTGGAATACGCGGTTAATATAAAAGATATTATGGAAATCCACAATCTTCCGCTCTCGTCCATAGAGGGTGCAATTCTGTCTTCTGTCGTCCCTCCTCTCACGGATGTGGTCCTGAGCGCTATAAAAAAAATAACAGGAAAAACACCTATGCTGGTGGGCTCCGGCATGAAAACCGGTCTAAATATTAAAATGGACAACCCCAAAACCGTTGGCAGCGATTTAATCGTAAATGCGGTGGCGGCCTTGAAGGAATATCCCACTCCCATCATCATCAATGACATGGGAACAGCTACCACCATGTCCGTCATTGACCGGGATGGAAATTATTCCGGAGGCGTTATTTTTCCAGGTGTGAGAGTATCACTGGATTCTTTAAGCAGGAGGGCAGCCCAGCTTCCTTACATTGGTTTAAACCACCCCACCAGGGTAATCGGCAAAAATACCATTGACTGCATGAAAAACGGAATCCTTTACGGAAGTGCTTCCATGATCGATGGTCTTATTGACCGAATGGAAGCTGAGCTTGGGACTCCAGCAAGCCTTGTGGCTACCGGCGGTCTTGCTTCTGCCGTTGTCCCGCTGTGCTGTCATAAAATCCATTGTGACGAGACACTCCTATTAAAGGGATTACTGGTTCTGTATGAAAAAAATAAGCTGGATTAATAATGACCTAAAAACTGGAAATAAATTTTGATTCAGCTATCGTATAAAAGCCCTCGAATGAGTACATCATTTCTTTATGATAGTCAAATGCCCTGCAGGAAACTGTAAAGTATTTGACTCCGCAGACAATCCATGGCCAATAAGCCTGGTTATGGCTCTTTGTCTTAGCGGAAATAAAAAATGATGCGGAGGGAAAGATATGTCTGGATACAAAGTAGAGATTTGCGGGGTCAATACTTCCAAACTGCCTCTTCTGAGCAACGAGGAAAAGGAAGTTCTGTTCCAAAGAATTCTTAACGGAGATAAAAAGGCCAGAGAAGATTACATTAAGGGAAACTTAAGACTGGTTCTCAGTGTCATACAACGGTTTTCAAGCAGCAACGAAAACGTGGATGACTTATTTCAGATTGGCTGCATCGGATTAATCAAAGCCATTGATAATTTTGATATCACGCAGAACGTCCGGTTCTCCACCTACGCGGTGCCCATGATTTTGGGCGAAGTACGGCGTTATCTTCGGGATAACAATTCTATACGCGTCAGCCGGTCTCTGCGGGATACCGCCTATAAAGCAATTTACGCCAAAGAAAATCTGATGAAAAGGAATTTAAAGGAACCATCTCTTATGGAAATCGCGCAAGAGATTGGCGTCAGCAAGGAAGACATCACCTATGCCTTAGATGCCATACAAAGCCCTGTCAGTCTTTATGAGCCGGTTTACTCAGACGGCGGTGACCCTCTCTTTGTCATGGACCAGATCAGTGATAAGAAAAACCTGGAAGAAAACTGGGTGGAGGATATTTCCTTAAATGAAGCTATGAGACGTCTTCCTGAAAGAGAACGGCATATCATTGACATGCGCTTTTTTGAAGGAAAAACCCAGACCGAGGTTGCGGAAGAAATCCATATCAGCCAAGCTCAAGTGAGCCGCTTAGAAAAGAATGCATTAAAGACAATGAAGAATTACCTTTCATAATCATAATTTTATCTACAAAACTTAAGCCCACCTTT
Source organism: Bacillota bacterium (assembly GCA_023398855.1). Taxonomy (GTDB): domain Bacteria; phylum Bacillota; class Clostridia; order Lachnospirales; family Lachnospiraceae; genus Lacrimispora. The sequence goes on along the minus strand of JAEWRS010000289.1, from coordinate 2,338 downwards.
CCAGTCAGGAAGGCAGGCTTTTACATATTCCAGAGAAACTTCTCTCTTTTTTCTGCCATTTCTTCAGCCGGCTGCCGGAGGCATTGCTCTTAAACTCACCTGAACTCATGGCATCAGTGTGTACATGGCAATTTCATTAATCCCATGATTAGTGGATATAAGGATCTCCTTTCCGTCTTTTGTATACTTATACACATTGGCAGGGCCGCAGTCCTTGTCTAATATCTGCACCTGGTAAGAAGCCTGGGCAGGATCATAGGTAAAAGCCAGAAGATTGCGTTCCCCTTGCCGGTGACCGATGACCAGAGCCGGTCTGCCAAACAGCATGCCCCCGAAAATGGCATGATTGAATTGTGCTGGCCCGTCATAAGCATAGACTTCCTTATACTCCCCGTCTGTTTTTTTCCAGATGCTGATCTTATCTCCATGGAATGGAGAAATGACAGCCAATTCCTTCTCACCATCCTCATCAAAGTCCACTAACACAGCATCGCTGGTCGCTGTTTTGATCAGACGGCGGATCTCCCAGGACTCTGATGGCTGGTCCGGCGGAATGAACTGGTAAACCCCGCTGTCGCAGGATATTATGCTGGTCTGGATCCCCTGGTCCTCTACCTTATAATAGCCATGGTTCTTGAACATGCCATCTTGGATCACTTCCAGCCGGAGCTGGTGTTCTTCGTCAAATCCGCTTAAATCCTCAGGCAGGACCGCCCCATATACCTTTCCAGGAGAGGACCAGTCATCTTTGTATTCATGGCCTGATTTTAAAGTGCATGCGATCAGATAATTGGTGCCGTTCCTCTCTATGATATGGAACCGGTGTACAAAGGGAAGGTCAGCCAAAGTTCTTACCTCCCAGCCCTTTTGCCCGCCAGGAGTCACGATGACTATTTTTGCTTCTTTGGAATCATTGGGTGAATAGAATTTATGAGTTGCCAGAAACTGTCCGTCAGTACCCGGGATCTGCACCATGGTCATCACCCCGCCAGGCTGGGTCCAGACCGTGTCAACCAGATTGCCGTCAGTGTCAAACAGCAGGCAGCTGTCCACCTTTTCCGCCGCGACCAGGATGTGTTCCCTTCCCTTGTAGTGAAGCGGGGCAATGGAATAACATTTCGTCAAATTTCCCATTACCTTTTTTTCAACCTTCATCATCATCTCCCCTTTCACTCCTGCTCCATCAATATCCTGGACATTCTAAGGTTTGCCGCTGCTAAGTCTTCTTTCCAGGATGGGCTTCCCGTATACCAGAACTCTGTGACGTATTTCCTTACTCCCAGCTTCCAGGCCGTCTCAATAGCCTTCTTAAAATCCACATGACCTTCTCCATATGGAACCTCACGGAATATGCCGGGTTTTGTTTCTTTTAAGTGCATGGCGGCCAGGCGCCCGCCTCCAAGCCTTAAGTCTTCCAGCACATCCGTTCCATAGCTGCATGCGGCATTTGTTATGTTCCCGATATCAGGATAAACGTTTAAGTACACAGAGGAAATCTGCTTTACATACTTCATGGCCTTTTCCACGGTATTCATAAATCCAGTCTCCATGGTCTCAAATCCAAGAACAACTCCGGCGCTGGCAGCCATTTCGGCGGCCTTTTTTAAGTTGTCCTCAAAATACCGTCTTGTTTCCTCATCAGATTCTTCATAATACACATCGTACCCAGCCAGCTGGATGATCCTGATTCCTAAATCTGCCGCTAAATCAATGGCCTTGCTCATGATCTCTATGCTTTTTTTGTTTATTTCCGGGTCATGGCTTCCCAGAGGATACTTCCGGTGCCCGCTCAGACACATGGTCCCAATGGGAATTCCTGCTGCCTTCATCAATTTTATCAGCTCCAGCCGTTCCTTTGAAGTCATTTCCAGACGTCCCAGCTTTTCCTCCGTTTCGTCCACACTCATTTCCAGGAAATCAAAGCCAGCGCTTTTGGCTGCTTCCAGCTTTTCTTTCCAGTTCAGTTCAGACGGCATTGACTTTTCATACAATCCAAGTGTATAGGTTTTCACCTAAAAACCTCCTTTTTTCACCTGGTGGATCTGCACTCCTGCGTCTTTAAACTCTTTTAAAATGTTTTCAGGCGCCTTTTCATCAGTGATCAAATGCTGAACCTTATTTATGCTGCAGCTTGAAAAGCTGCTGTTTTTCCCTATTTTCGTATGATCGGCCAGGAGGTACAGCTGGGTTCTTGTATGCTCGATCATCAGTTCGTAAAGACACACCTCATTCATGATCTCCGTGGTCATTCCGGACATGACGGAAATGCCTGAGCATCCCATGAAAGCCTTTTTTGCATAGATGTTCTGAAGGTTCCTGACCGCAAGATCTCCTACCA
>JAEWRS010000220.1 GCA_023398855.1 Bacillota bacterium | reverse complement strand
TTGATACACTTGTGCTGCATGCCGTAAGGCCAGGGACTGCCAGTGCGGTTGCCATCAGGATTGCCAATGCTCTTTTCATCATAATATTTCCTCCTACTTATAAAAACTTTAATGGTTACCTTTTATTGATGTATTCCTTTGCCTGTTTCCATTCCCTCAGTGCCTGGCGTACTGACTCTATGCCTTCCTCAAGAGGCGCGATCTCTACAGGCTTACCCTCCTGAATGCATTGAATAAAATATTTGATTTCCGTATAATAGGGCCCCAGATTGGAAATGTTGATCCCGGCTGAATCGTCATTCACGTCGTATTCCCGGTGAAATTCAGGATGCTGGATTTTGCCGTCATTTCTATAGATGGTCAGAGAAGGTGTCTCCCGTCCTTTAAATACCAGACTGGCTTCCTCAAAGCATGCATGAAAGCTGGCTTCAAATGGAAGTGCGGAGCTTACATCCCAAATGCCCTCTGTTATGGCAAAGATCTTGCCGAATTCGTATGCCGTAAATATTTGATTGATCATTCCGCTGGAAAATGCTGTTGCCCTTACATCAAAGGAATCCGGCTCTCCCAGCATATACCGGAGAAAGTCTAAATCATGAACGTGGAGGTCTAACACTACGGAACCGCTTTTTCCCTCCTCGTGGAACCAGTCTTCATATCCCCAGGCGGCATCTCCGCTGACCCTTTGCATGGTAAGAGATTTCAGCTCCCCGAACCTGCCTGTATCGTAGCATTCTTTTAAGTACCGGTATTCGTCAAAGGATCGTACCACCTGTCCTACCATTACCTGTACATTGTTTTTCTTTTTAGATTCCAGAAGTCTTTTGGCCTCTTCTTCTGTGAGGCATACAGGCTTTTCCACAAATACATGGATTCCTTTCTCCATAGCTGCCAGCGCATGCTCTGTATGAAGATAACTGGGAAGGCAGATATGGACGCTGTCCAGGGCTTCGGCCTCTAATAGCTCCATGCCTGTGTGGTACAATCTTGCTTCTGGCCACTGGATTGCCGCCTTTTCCAGAAATTCCGGCCTGCAGTCTGCCAGGGCCGTCACTTCCACATCCATTATTGTTGACAGCGCTTTCAGCGACAGGTTGTGAGTTGTACCCATTCCGCCGCATCCGATCAGTCCAACATTCATTTTATCATCCTCTTTTCTTAATTTGTACGGTGATCTTACTAATAGAGCCTAAAAATAAAAGCCTTTCAGATAAACTGCATGATTTCGGCTTCTGGCATAAACATAACTTCCTTGTTTGTTTGTCTTACAATAACATTATGTGTCGTATATGTCAATATTTATTTAAAGAGTATATTAAAAACATGTAAAAAATGATATTTATAAAAAATATATAATGCTATTTTTGTGTACATTGTATATAATCCGTGTATTAATTATTTGGATTTACAATTGATTACTTCTATATTTACTTTTAATACAAAAAAATGTGCTAAAAATTGGTATTATTAAAAGATTTATATGAATATTTAATATGATAAGTTGTATTATTGTATTTTATTTGAGATTATTGCATATGTACATTTTTTGTGATAACATTATTTAATAATATCGCTTTACTAAATAATACGTGGGGAGGTGAATGATAAAAGCAACGTCTGCATCAGATCAAAAGAAGTTGTTTCATGTGTCTCTTTTTTCGTAGGAGCAGTAAACATATGAGCGGAAGGTGAATCAGTATTCTATCATAACAAGCAAAGGACAGGCAGGATATAATGAAACTTGTAAACCAGCAGTTAATAAAAAATACAAATATGAAGCAAATATACAATGCAATCTACCGGGAACCTGGAATTTCAAGGGCCCAGCTGGCCAAGGATATCCGTTTAAGCAAGACGGCTGTTTCCTCTCTGGTAGATGAATTGATTGCCCATAAATTTGTATACGATTCCGGTGCCAGCGGAAGTACGAATGTGGGAAGAAAACCAAACAGCCTGCTGCTTCGGGCGGAACAGTACTATGTGGCTGTTTTTTTTCTGGAGGAAAAGAGGCTGAACGCTGCCCTTGTTGATATCACCGGAGCTACATTCTTTTTTGAGCAGATGGATGTGCCCTCCCCTGATGAATACATTCCAATGTGCCGGGAATATATCCATCAGACCGTGCTGCGGCAGATCAGTAAGGAGCAGTTTCTGGGAATTTGTGTGGTAGTGCCAGCCATGATTGATCCTGACAGGCGTGAGATATTTGCCACCACTTTAAATCTTCCGGAAAAAGACTTTGTGGGCCAGATGCAGCAGGCGTTCTCTGATTTTCCTGTAGCCCTGTTAAATGATACGGCCTGCTTTGCTTACGCGGAAAAGGTTTACACCCAGATAACAGAAAAAGATTTTGCTTTTATCAACTTTGGAAAGGGAATCGGTGCCACGCTTTTTATACGTAATGAGATGCTGGGCCGTGCCAGTGCTTCCTATACCCAGTTTGGTCATTACTCCATTGACCCGGATGGGGAGCTTTGCTCCTGTGGAAACAGGGGGTGTCTGGAACTGATGATCGGGGAAGCTTCTTTAAAAGGCCGTATATCCAAAGCAGGGGGAAGCCCGGCTTTCAGAAAGTCGTCATCGGTTACTTATGGGAATCTTGGGCAGGCCAGCGTATATGGAGATGTGGTCTCTTGTAAGGTGGTACGGGATATTGCAGATGAATTTTCAGTGGCATTGTGCAACTTAATCTGTATGGTCCATCCGAAACTGGTGATCATCGGAGGCAAGGGAAAAGATCTTGGACCGTTATTCCTCCAGGAGATTCAGGAGTGCCTGCGGACCATGGGGTTCCGGCGCATGGTAAGCTCTGTCAGCGTCAGGTACAGCCTTTTGGATTCCAGCGCCCTGTATAATGGCGCAATGAAGTATTTTTTTGATATCCATTACAATTTTACTCAGGATATGGCCGGGAGCTTTTTTATCGGCTGAAGGATGTTTTCCGGCAATGGTGTTTTCTTATAAAACGGAGGTATACCAGTGGAAAAGTTAAGAGCTGCAATTATGGGATGCGGAAGGATTTCTGCCTGTTATGAGGACTCCTTTCGCAGACTATCGGATTATGTGGAATTAGTGTGTGCCATTGACATTGACAAAGACAAGGCAAAGGCCTTTGGAGAAAAATTCAACTGTCATTATTGTACTGATCTTGAGACAGCGCTGCAATACCGCATTGATGTGATTCATCTATGTCTTCCTCATTATCTTCACCCGGTCATGGCAATAAAAGCCATGGAGGCAGGGGTACATGTGCTCACAGAAAAGCCCATCGCAATTTCTCTTGGGGATGCGGACCGGATGATAGAGGCGGAGAGGCAGACAGGGAAGAAGCTGGGAGTTATTTTTCAAACCAGATATACGAAAAGTGTAGAAAAGCTAAAACAGCTTATTGCTGATGGTTATTTTGGGAAGATTTTATCTGCCAGGTCTTACCTTACCTGGGATCGTCCCGGCTCTTATTATGAGGGAAGCGGCTGGAAAGGGACCTGGGATAAAGAGGGCGGCGGAGTCCTCATTGACCAGGCCATTCACAGCATGGACCGGGTGCGTTATATGCTGGGCAGCGATATTGACTGGATTGAAGGAAGTGTGCACAACCACTGCCATGAAATGGTGAATGTGGAGGATACTGCTGAAGCAGCCATAGGGTTTAGGGACGGCTGCATTTATAGTCTTTATGCCTGCAATTCTTATGCCTTTGATGCACCTATTACGATAGAATTCCAGGGGGAAAAGGGACGCTGCGGTCTGATGCAGGATATGGGATTTTATGAAGCGGATGGATGCTATACGGAAATCCGGAATACATATGAAACAACCAATGTTGGCCCGGATTACTGGGGGAGCAGCCATCACCTTCAGATCAGGGACTTTTATGAATCCATTCTGTATGATAAGCCAGTGGCTGTAGGCGGATTGGAGGGGAGGAAGACCCTGGAGATGGTGAAAGGGATCTATTTGTCTTCTCTGGAGAAACGGAGGGTTAATTTGCCGTTTGAGGATGTGTATTATAAGGATTTAAATACTCAAAGAGTATGAGATAATGAGCTGGCAGTAAAGCGGACTGTAAGTATCCGGTTGACAGCAATGATACAGACAGACGAAAGAACGGCTCTTATGACTAACCGTCATATTGAATCTTCCGACAACCAAACCTCATCTCTCCAGCATCTTGTTATTACCTCCTCACTGATAGAACGGGAAAATCAGTTAATATAGTTAACCTGAATTTCTCCCTGCCCCTTCCGCGTCCAGTGTGTCATAGTATTTTTACGTCAGCTGTTCCTTCATAAATGAAGAAAATCTCTATTTTACTAAAATAATTGTGAAAGCTGCCGATATACACACTATGAATAAAAAAACAAAAATAAGGGGTGCAGTACAAATGGGAAAACGGGAAAAACAGAATTCAATTGTTCTTAGCAAAAGGCTGGCCATAGGATTCGGAATCGTAAACATTATAACAGTTTTAATATCTTCAATAAGTCTTTTTACCATCAGCAGACTGTATTTTGCAGGCAATGTCACGCCAGGGACTGCAGAGGTATTTTCGGCCGCAGTATTGCTGCTGACTGTATCATCTGTTGCAGCAAGCTTTATAATATGCAGGGCATTAAACAACAGTATTGTGCGTCCTCTGAAAATCCTCAATAATATTGCGCGGCAGCTGTCAGAGGGAGATGCCAGCGCTAACGTCCGGGTTCTCACAAAGGATGAAGTAGGTGAATTGATGAAATCCTTTAAAGAAATGGTGGAAAATACCAGAAGACAGGCGCAGGCAGCTGAAGCAATAGCCAGCGGAGATATGACTGTCCAGGTGAAGATTAATTCTGAAAAGGATGTCCTGGGCATTGCATTAAAAAGTATTGTAGAAAAAAACAATATCATTCTATCCCAAATATGTGATACATCAGGACAGGTTCTAAGCGGGGCAGGTCAGATTTCGGAAGCAAGCATTCGTCTGTCGGAGGGAGCAAGCAGACAGGCAGGTTCCCTTCAGGAATTGGCGGCGGCGTTGTCAGAGGTGAAAAACCAGATTAGCTTAAGTGCAGATCATGCGGCTATGGCCAGAACCAGTGCCAATGATGTCAGGTACGGAGCGGCTGAGGGCAACCGGCATATGGAAGAGATGCTTCAGGCTATGGATGAAATCAACCGTTCTTCGGCAAACATTTCAACTGTAATAAAGGCCATTGAGGACATTGCCTTCCAGACAAATTTATTGTCATTGAATGCTTCCGTGGAGGCGGCAAGAGCAGGCCAGTACGGAAAGGGTTTTGCGGTTGTGGCGGATGAGGTGCGGAGTCTGGCGGCCCGTTCGGCAAAAGCTGCAAAGGAAACTGCATATATGATTGAAAGCTCCATACAGAAAGCCGGGCATGGAATGACCATAGCAAAGACCACTGCTGATGCCTTCAGTAAAATAGTGGGGGGAATAGAACAGGTTGCCGGTTTGGCAGAAAAAATCGCCGGTTCATCGTCAGAGCAAGCTTCTGGCATAGCGCGGATTAACGATGAAATCAGCCAGGTATCCGATGTGGTACAGGCAAATTCGGCAGCGTCTGAGGAAAGTACAGCGGCAACGGCCCAGCTGTATAAGCTGGCGGAATCGCTTAAGAATATGGTGCAGACGTTTAAACTGCAGACGCCCTGCTAAATAGAAGGGTGCTGTGCAACA
>JAEWRS010000192.1 GCA_023398855.1 Bacillota bacterium | reverse complement strand
CCAACCATAATGGTTTTACCTTTCTCTAACCGTGGAATATTTTCAAAACAATATTCGAAAAAATGCAGGGAGGGCTTTTCATACCCAGCCTTCTCCGATATGAACATTCCATCGAAAAGATGGAGAAGCCCAGCCTGTTTAAGTCTTTGTATCTGAGTTGAGTAAACTCCGTTTGATGCAGAATAGAGCTGTTTCCCCATTTGCTTTAACTGGGTCAGAGTCTCCATGGCATGGGGGATTTGGTTGGAGCTGTTTCCCAGCTGTTCCCGGTAGCGCTTTTCTGCCTCCTCTCCGCTGATCTCCAAATCATAGAGCTGGAAGAATTGGGAAAAACGAGTGTTGAGAAGCTCTTCTCTGCCGATCTTTTCCTGTTCCAGTAAATCCCATAATCGTCTGTTGAGTTTTTTGTATTGGGAAAGCATTTCCTCTTTATATTCCAGACCAGAGGCTTTTATTACCTTTTGAAAGCTTTGTTCTTCGGCAGCGTCAAAATCCAGCAGAGTATTGTCAATATCCAGTAAAAATGTCTGATACATCGGTTTATTCCTCCATAGCGAAATGTTTCTTGAAAAAGTCATAGCAGATCCCCAGAAGTGTGGATAATAGAAAAATGCTGATAACAGTTCCTTCCCTTATTTGCAGCGGGGCGTGTGATACCAGGGTCAGGCCCAGGGTGACAATTAAAAATATAACGTCAAAGCTCATGCGGACAGCGGTAAAATTCTTTTTATAGGATTCACTGATGATAAGGCACAGGCTTTCCAGTGGAAATTTTACGATTCCGATTGCAAGAACGGCGCCAAGGCTGATGGAAGCGATCACAATTCCGATCAAATAAAGGATGACCCGGTAAATATAGCTTTCCACAGTAAAAGTGGAGAGCAGGTGATATAAAAACAGGTTAATGATATAGCCGTTTGCAATAGTGGCAATAATCTGTACCGTATCTTTATAGTTTATTCGGGAACGCCTTAAAAGTAAATACAAAATAAAAAAGATTAAATTGATTCCATTGAGTATGGTGCCCACCTTCATCTGGATGCTGTAGGATAATGTCACTGCCAATGCGTTTAATACACTTTGTCCGATGGCTGCCTTCAGCTGCAGGGATATTCCAAAGCCAAAAAATACAAAGGACAGGATGGTTCTGATTAAATCGTTTCGTTTTTTTCTGTTCATTGTTTTCACCTCGGGAATATGATACCATAAAAAGCATACAGCCGACTATGAGAATTATCATATGGAGAATAAAAAAATGAGAAACAGCAATATGTATGAAATACCAAAAAGCCTGGCAGCTGCTGGAAATGAACGGTATTTTCCGGTTGGAAAGAACATTTTTCATGTGGATGACAAGATCACACACTGCTACCTGATCCTTTCGGGAATGGTGAAAATCTATATTGATCATGAAAACGGTCGCCGCTCAATCCTTGATTTTGCAGGAAAAGGTGATTGGCTGGGGGAGCTTTCCTTATTCTGCTGGGAGGATTACATTAAGGAGAATAAAGTAATGGCTGATGTTGTCTGCCTGGAATTTGAACTGGATCAGTTAAAGGTGGTCTGCAAAAAGGAGGCGGATGTATCCTTTTATTTTGCATCATATATTTCCCACAAGCTGATGATCAGGAGTTATCGGATGAGTGAATACTTAAACTATTCCCTGGAAAAGCGGCTGGCATCTTTTATTCTCAAGTACCAGCAAAATGGGAAGTACACCATACCTCATACGGATGTCTGTGAATATATGAACATCAGCTACCGTCATATACTTTTTGTCATGAAGAAGTTTTGCGATGATGGGGTTTTAAAAAAAGATAATGGATACCAGATCATGGATTATGAAAAATTAGAAGAGATCTCCCGCGTCTCCCAGTGAGGAATATGCAGGAATACAAAGACAGTGATAAGGGGACTTAAGGGTTCTCTTATTTTTCATTTCAGACAGTTAAGATATGTGTTGTTTCTTTTGTATTAATTCGTTATAATTGGGGTTATGGGTTTTAAATATAACACAAAATAGATATAAGAAAAGGTTGGGTATCAGATCCATGAAAACGGACAATCATGACAGCAGAAAGGAAACAGGAATGCTCTCATTTGATGATGGAACCACGTGCACCTATCAGATCATATTATCGGATAGGCGCACCCTGGCCCTGCAGGTCATGAAAACAGGAGAGGTTTACGTAAGGATGCCAAGGCGCCTGCCTTTCCTGGCAGGTCATGAGCTGGCAGAAAAGAACAGAGAGTGGGTTTTTGAACAAGTGGCAAAGATCCGGAAGACGTCGGAGCAAAAAGAGGTTTTTCACTGGTCAGATGGTGCTTTCGTACTATTTCATGGAAAAAGCAAGATTCTTTGTGTGCGGCCTGATCATAAAAGCAAGACAGTCTGTATACAGGATACATGGGAAGGTCTGGTTGTTTCCGTTCCGGTGGGTACAAAAGCAGGGCAAGACCAGGAGGACGCGGTCAAACAGGCTTTGACGCATTGGTACCGGTTGGAAGCCAGAAAGTATCTGGAGGAACGGACTGCCGGCTGGTCTGCCGTTATGAGGGTGGAATATGGAAGGATTGCTGTCCGGGATCAGGCGACCCGGTGGGGAAGCTGCAGTGCCAAAGGGAATTTGAACTTTAACTGGAGGCTTGTGCTTCTTCCGGAAGAGCTGTCTGATTATGTAGTGGTTCATGAACTGGCTCACCGTGTTCACATGAACCATTCCCTTGCTTTTTGGCAGGTAGTGGAGAAAGAGTTACCTGATTATCGGTTGAGGAGGAGAGAATTAAAGCGCTATGAAGCTGAAATCTATCAGAAATATTAATATTAAAACAAAGCTCCTGTTTTTAGGAGGGATCAGCATTTTGGGTCTGGTTTTCATGGGTACGGAATCAGTGATAACGGCCAGGAGGATCAATGATGCCAGTACGGAGATCTCCCAGTCCTGGGTACCTGCCATTGTAATTGCTGAAGAGCTTAATACCAGGACATCAGATTACCGCATTAAGGAATATAATTATGTCATCACCATGGATAACAAGGACATGGACCGCATGGAAGAGGAAATGGGCCAGCTCCGGAGAGATATTGCAAAAGGATTTATAGATTATGAAAATTATATAGCCAATGAATCGGACCGTAAGCTGATGGAAGATGCCCAGGAAGAGTGGAAGAATTATCTGGAATACAGTGACAGTCTGCTTATGAAAAAACGTGAAAACCAGACCCAGGAAGCTTTTGATATGATCATGGGAGAGTCCAGACAGCTATTTGATGATGCCAGCAATGGGCTTTTAAAGGTGGCTGCATTTAACCGGACAGGGGCTGAGGAAGCCAGCCTTCAGGCTGACAGGCTCTATGATCAGCTGGCTAAAATAAAGATTCTTACCATTGGTCTGATAGGTGGGTTTATCTCGCTTTTGGTGATCTATATTATTATTGCCATTGATAAGCCAGTGAAAGCTCTTGTGGAAGGCACCAGGAAGGTTGCCAACGGAGATCTGGAGGTGTACCTTACTTATCGTTCCAAGGATGAGATCGGAATTCTGACGGAATCGGTCAACCAGTTGATTAAGCGCTTAAAATACATCATTGATGATGAAAAATATTTATTCAGGGAAATAGGAAGTGAGAATTTTGAGGTGAAATCTACATGCGAGCATGCGTACCGCGGGGATTTTGCCCCCATTCTCTATTCCATAACCAGCTTAATGAGCCGGCTTGATGCAGCAAAGAAAAGAAAGGAAAAAGGCGGATCAGCCGGAACAGAAGAAAGTGAAAAGAATGAATTGTCCGGAAGAACCGTTTGCAGGGAGATAACAAAACATGGCAGAAGAGAAATGGATGCTACAGACAAAAAGGGCTGATTTTGACGAAATGGCCAGGTGCCACCATATTTCACCCGTAACTGCGAGAGTGATAAGAAACCGGGAGGTGATCGGACAGGAGGCTGTGGAAAAGTATCTATACGGCGGGATAAAGGATTTATACAGCCCCCATCTTTTAAAGGATATGGATAAGATTGTAGCCATATTGAGAGAAAAGATAAGGGAGCAAAAACCCATCAGGATCGTAGGAGATTATGATATTGACGGTGTCTGCTCCACCTATCTTTTATACCAGGCACTGTGCCAGGTAGGAGCTGTGGCAGACTATGAAATCCCGGACCGGTTAAAGGATGGTTACGGGATCAATGAATCCATAATCCGGGCGGCATCAGAGGAAGGTATAGATACCGTTCTCACCTGCGACAATGGGATCGCAGCAGTGGAACAGATCAGACTGGCAAAGGAGCTGGGCCTTACGGTTCTCATTACAGACCACCATGATATCATGAAAGAGGAAGGCAGAGAAATCCTGCCTCCTGCTGATGCGGTGGTAAATCCAAAGCAGGAGGACTGTTTTTATCCATTCCCTGATATCTGCGGAGGAATGGTAGCATATAAGCTGGTTCAGGCTCTTTATGAGGAATTTCACGTTCCAATGGACAAATGGCTGGAAATGATAGAATTCGCTGCCATTGCAACCGTAGGTGATGTGATGAAGCTTCAGGATGAGAACCGGATTATTGTAAAGGAAGGTCTGAAGCGGCTGGGGCGGACAAAAAGCCTGGGCCTGCTAAAGCTCATGGAAAAGAACAATCTGGATAAGGATGAGATCACCGCCTACCAGATCGGATTTGTGATCGGTCCCTGCTTAAATGCAGGAGGACGCCTTCAGACTGCAAAACTGGCTTTGTCTCTGCTCCTTTGTCAAAACGAGGAGGAAGCAGATATGATGGCACAGGAATTAAAGGATCTGAATGATAAACGGAAGGATATGACGAAGCAGGGAACCAGTCAGGCCGTGGAGCTGGTGGAATCCTGTTACCGCGAAGATAAGGTTTTAGTGGTATATCTGCCGGACTGCCATGAATCACTGGCCGGAATCATAGCCGGGCGGCTGCGGGAACACTTTCAAAAGCCTGCCTTTGTATTGACTGATGGGGAGGAAAGCGTCAAAGGCTCTGGCCGTTCCATTGAAACCTACCACATGTTTGATGCTCTGGTAAATGTGAGAGAATTGCTGCTAAAGTTTGGAGGTCATCCCATGGCAGCAGGGTTATCTCTCTTAAAGGAGCATGTGGACGAATTCCGGAAACGATTAAATGAGCAGGCAATGCTTACATCAGAGGATTTCATACGTAAGGTGTGGATCGATGTTCCCATGCCCCTGGAATACATAAATGAGCCATTGATCAATGAGCTGGAGCTTCTGGAGCCTTTTGGCCAGGGAAATGAAAAACCTTTGTTTGCCCAGAAAGGACTTCATATACGAAGTGTCCGCGTTTTGGGAAAAAACAGGAATGCCATAAAGTTTTCACTGTCAACGAATCAGGGAACCCCAATGGATGCCCTTTTGTTTGGAGATGGAGATTCCTTTATGGAAGAACTTGAGAACAGCCGGATCATGGATGTGATTTATTATCCTTCCGTGAATGAATACAATGGAAACAAAACGCTGCAGATCATAATAAAGAATTATAAGATTTCAAGATGTGTATGACAAGGAACGGATTTGGATTAATGGAAGCGGTTTTATATGACAGGCTGTTTTCCCATGGCAGGAGCCCGGGAGGAATAAGAGAAAGCCTTGACATTGTAAGGAAGAATGGCTTATAATCTACCAAAATGGAAGTTGGTAATATTCAAAAGGAAAAGTGAGGGTACACACATGGTAAATGAGGTAATGAAATTTATCACCGGCTATGATAAAGAAGTGGGAGAAGCCATTGAAAAGGAATGCGCGCGGCAGAGAAGGAATCTGGAATTGATTGCATCAGAAAACATAGTTTCAGAGCCGGTTATGATGGCAATGGGAACTGTGCTCACCAACAAGTATGCAGAAGGTTATCCGGGAAAGCGTTATTACGGCGGCTGCGAGGATGTGGATATTGTTGAGACCATTGCCATCCAGCGTGCGAAACAGCTTTTTGGCTGTGATTATGCCAACGTACAGCCTCATTCCGGGGCCCAGGCCAATATGGCGGTCTTTCTTGCCATGCTTGAGCCGGGAGATACGGTTATGGGCATGAATTTAAACCATGGCGGTCACTTAACCCATGGAAGTCCTGTCAACTTTTCCGGTTTGTATTTTAATATAGTACCTTACGGTGTGGATGATGACGGCATTCTTGATTATGATGAGATGGAACGGCTTGCGCTTTTGCATAAACCGAAACTCATTGTGGCCGGAGCCAGTGCATATGGCAGAACCATTGATTTTAAGCGATTCAGGGAAGCTGCCGATAAGGCGGGAGCTTACCTTATGGTGGATATGGCTCACATTGCAG
>JAEWRS010000174.1 GCA_023398855.1 Bacillota bacterium | reverse complement strand
AACCCTCCGGGAGGATTGCACTGCGGCGGTAGGGTTGGATGTCGCCGAGGCGACCCGCCGCAGGCGGAGAATCCAGCAAGCGGGATTCTTTCTTGTTTCAGCAATTAGTCTGTCTTTAATATGTCAGGAGATGTTTTTTCCCGGCAAGCAGTAAAAAATCAAAAATGACCAGGTGGTTAATGGAATGTTCCTTATGAAAGTTTTAGATTCGACAAAATTTTTAAAATTATTATAAAAAGACTTATTTTTTCTTCTCTTGGATACGATATTGTAGAAGAAAGGAAGAACCATAAACGCATAGTTTGATTCATCAGAATATTATGCTGGTAACCTTCCGAAAGACACGAGTGTCAAATTCAGGAATCAATAAAACGGCTGGTACCCCGTTGGATTCCGCCAATATTTTTCATTTATTTTCCTGTTCCAGGAAAACATATCATGCGGGGAAAAGGAATTCCCTGTAACACATTCAAGGAGGAAATATCTATGAGAATTCAACACAATATCGCAGCTTTAAACTCTTACAGACAGTTAGGAAACAACAATAACACAGTAGGAAAGAACCTTGAGAAATTATCTTCTGGTTACAGAATCAACCGTGCAGGCGATGATGCTGCAGGTCTTGCTATTTCTGAGAAAATGAGAGCCCAGATTACTGGTCTTGAGACTGCTTCTAAGAACGCAAATGACGGTATCTCTTTAGTACAGACCGCTGAAGGTGCTTTAACAGAAGTTCATTCCATGTTAAACCGTATGGTTGAACTGGCTGGCCAGTCTGCTAACGGTACTTATCAGAATGAAGTTGACCGTCAGAACCTTCAGAAGGAAGTTGTATCCTTAAAGTCTGAAATTGACCGTATTGCGGACAGTACAAACTTTAACGGTATTAAACTGCTTGACGGTACCATGGGATCCGGTAAATATGCATTGAATGCAGGAAGCTTAGCTATTGGATCAACTGTGGCTACCAGCTTTGTTGTTACTGATATTAAGGGATCAAGCATTGACAAAAAGGGCCTTACCTTTGCATTTGAAGTAGGTGGTTTAGATTCCGTTGGAGGTTTTGATGACACCGTTGCCAGTGATGTATTAAATGTTAAGATGACAGACAATGAGGGCAACGTATCTGTTGTAAATCTCAAGCTTACTGATATTGTTAAAGGGGCAGATGGATCTGCTATGGCAAGTAATACTGCAATTACAGCAGGAACTAATGTAGTGCTTGATTTGAGTGCAGTTGGTATCGGTAAGATTGATCTTACAGCTACTAAGGATGCTACTGCTGGATCCTTAGTAAAGGGTCTTGATGTTACTGACTTCGCTGCACCTTCCGCAGGTGCAGCAATAGATACAGGAACAGTAGGCAGTGCCTTACGGTTACAGATTGGTGATACCTCAGATTCATTTAACCAGATCAGTGTATCTGTAGGAGATATGCATGTAAAAGCACTTCAGATTGATACTGTTGATATCAGCACTCAGGCTGGTGGTGCAGATGCTGTAAAGAAATTAAAAGATGCAATTAACTCTGTATCTTCCACCAGAGGTGATCTTGGAGCGATCCAGAATCGTCTTGAGCATACAATCAACAACTTAAGTGTAACCACTGAGAACATGACTGCTGCAGAGAGCCGCATCCGTGACGTGGACATGGCAAAAGAGATGATGACCTATACAAAGAATAATATTCTTGTACAGTCTTCTCAGGCTATGCTTGCTCAGGCAAATCAGCTTCCTCAGGGAGTATTACAGTTACTTCGATAAGATCAGTTAAATATTTTGTTATGTATTTCATGGCAGATGCCCCTGCCCCATTCGGTTACAGGGGCATCTGTTTTGTATAATATACAATAATAATGGAGAAACACACATGGGAAAAAAAGTACGGTTATCTCAATGCATGATAGTCAAAAATGAAGAAAAAAACATTGTCAGGGCCTTAACATGGGGGAAGAAAATTGTATATGAGCAGATTGTAGTTGATACTGGCTCCACGGATCGTACTGTTGAAATTGCCAAAAGCATGGGTGCAAAAGTTTTTCATTTTACCTGGATCGATGATTTTTCAGCTGCAAAAAACTTTGCCATTGAAAAAGCGACAGGTGACTGGATTGCTTTTTTGGATGCAGACGAATATTTGGTAGAAAAGGATACGGAAAGAATTAAGAATATTTTAATTCAGCTGGAACACGCGGATCCTAAATTAAAACCTCATATATTAAGGACTTCTCTGGTTGATATAAAAGAAGATGGTACGACAAACGGAATCACGGTACAGGATCGTTTTTTTCAAAATCTGCCCAGGTTAAGATACCAGAATAGAATCCATGAAATGATAGCCACAACCACCGGGCAGCTGATTATCTGTGATTTAACAAAGGAGATTTCTGTTCTTCATACAGGATATACAGAAGCAGTATATAAAGAGACAAATAAAATCGAGAGAAATATCCGGATTCTGAGGAAAGAAGTGGAAGAGCATTCTGATAATTACAATGCAATGGCGTATTTGGCGGAAACTTTGAAAGTGTCTGGAAATACGGAAGAGGCAGAACGTCTATATCGGGATATCCTTAAAAACGGAGTTTCAGTTGTTGATTTTACCAGATTAATCACGACGTATTATGGATTAATGCATACCATACTCATGCGGAATAATGTGGAAGAGGAGGAGGAATTTATCCGGCTCTATGAGAAATCCGTTAGTTTCTCACCAGAATATCCTGATTATGACTACTTTATGGGAGTATGGTGTTTTCGAAAAGAATGCTTTGGGAAGGCTATCACATATTTGGAAAGCTGTTTGAGAAAGCTGGAGAATTATAAAGGAGTTAATGTGACTCATGTCCCAGATGTCTTAACAAACATATATTCTGCTCTGGTAAGATCTTATGTTGAAGTTTCAAATCTTAGTCAGGCTGTGAGATATTGCGTTTTAGTATTACGTATAGACAGATACCAGGAAATTATCGCTAATACTCTTATTGATATGCTTAAAAGCGAAGGCGATTCTCCAGGAGCAATAGCAGCACTCCTTGAATTTTTACAAAAAATATATGATTTCCAATCCCTAAGAGACCGGCTTTTTGTCATTAGGTCTGCAAAAAAAACGGGATTCAGTGGGTTGGAGAAGGCTCTTATTGAATCCATGAGTGATGAAGATAAGACATGGTTTTATAATGAAAGCTGAACATAGTTTTTATAAAGTCAATAGCAGGTGGTTTACAAATAATGAAAGGTTGAGGGTGAGCATTTGAAGAATATATTAGTTACAGGTGCTGCTGGTTATATTGGCAGTTGCCTGATAAGAAGGTTGCTTGCTTGTAACTATAAAGTCAGCGTAGTCCTCAGAAGAACAACAGAAATTCTTTCTATTAGGGATATATGGAATCAGATTTCTGTTTTTTATGATGACGGATCCATAGAGGCCATGTCAGATTTTATGGAAAAACAAAATGTAGACTGTGTGGTTCATTTAGCGACTCATTATATTACATATCATAAAGCAGAAGACATAGATCGAATGCTTGACAGCAATGTCCGGTTTGGTACTTATTTGTTAGAAGCAATGCGTCTGGCAGGTGTTAAAAAGATTATCTATGCCAGAACCAGCTGGCAGCATTATCATGATGAGCAGTTTAATCCGGTGAACCTTTATGCCGGGATGAAGCAGGCATTTGAAGATATAATGAAGTATTATACTCAGGCGGAGGGATTTACATCTCTTACTCTTGAGGTTTATGATACATACGGAGACAATGATCCACGCAGTAAGATAATAAATATTATGAAAAGATATTCTCAAACTCATGAGCAGATAAAGCTGTCTCCTGGAGGACAGAAATTGGATTATCTCTTTATAGATGATGTTGTGGATGCATTTGTGCACTCAATTCAATGCGTAGAAAACCAAAAGGAAAAGGAAAAAGAATATGCATTGAAGACAGAACAGCTTCATTCTCTAAAAGAAGTAGTGGAAATTTTTGACAGGGCATATCATTCTAAGCTGAATGTGGAATGGGGAATTTTTGATTATCGCCCCAGAGAGGTTTTCATTCCTTATGGGGGAATTCAGCCATTAGAGGGCTGGAAAGCAAAATACAATTTATATGAGGGTTTTTGTAAAATGCGTCAAAGAGAATTGGAGGGCGTTAGATGAGAATTGAGAGTTTGAAGATAAAGGATGTAAAAAAGATAGTCCTTTCGCCTTTTTTTGATGTAAGAGGAAGTTTTACTAAGATTTACAATGATGATTTTTACCGCGAGGCTAATATAGAATTTGAATTAAAAGAGCAGTATATTTCGGTTTCCAATAAAGGTGTTATACGGGGGATGCATTTTCAACTGCCACCCTTTGATTGTGATAAATTAGTAATGGTATTGAATGGATCTGTTGTTGATGTGGTATTAGATTTACGAAAGTCTTCTCCCACTTATCTGCAGTGGGTTGATGTGGTTCTTAATGGGAAGCAGCCAGAGGTGCTCTGGATCCCTAAAGGCTGCGCACATGGATTTTTGTCATTAGAGGATAAGTCCTCCATGATCTATAATGTATCTGCTTTATATAAGCCAGAACATGATACTGGAATTAAGTGGAATTCTTTTGGTTATGAATGGAAAGAGAAAAACCCTATTATTTCTGAAAGAGATCAGGGGCTTCCTGCCTTGGATCAGTTTCAGACCCCATTCTAATATAATTTAATACAATATCAGTTTTAATAATGATGTTTCCAAAGGTGCTTATACATTAAACCATATTTGCACTAAAGCTTGCTGGATTTCATCGGTTAGTATTGTTATAAACATAAATGATTTTAAAGCTTTGATAAAAAAATATTGAATATTGAAGATTGTGAATTAGCAGCTTTTGATTGAGTTAATAAACGATAGAAGAGTATAAGCCTAAGCTAGCCGTCTGATTTTATTATGAGAACAAAGATATATTTGATATATCAAATGACATGGTGTCTTTGGGTTTAAATTATATTTTTACATAAGACATCATTCTGATTCGGTGGATGAAACCGTTTTTTATGCGGTTAAGTATTATTTTGCTGTATGAGGAAAAGTTTAGGATAGCAGAGGAGAATGTTATTATGACTAAAGCAGATAAAAATGAAAAGTCTAAGGATGTTATTATTATAAATACAGACGATTGTAATGTACCTAAAGAAGATAACGATATTTTTATATCTCGTAATAATATTTCAAATTTATTATATGGAAAAGAATCTGACTGTGTCAGCATATTAATTATAGCATATAATCGCTTAGATAAGACAAAGCGGTGTGTGGAAAGTGTTATTAAATATACCAAAGATGTTAACTATGAACTAATATTGGTTGATAACGGTTCATCGGATGGGACAATGGATTATTTTAAATCATTAGATAGAAACAATGTGAGAATAATTAAAATCACCAAAAACCTTCAAGTTGCTTACGGTATATTTATTGGAACAAAATACTGTACTGGTAAGTATATTGCATTTTTAAATAACGATATGATAGTTACAAAAAGCTGGTTATATAATATTATGAAATGCTTCAAATCTGATGAGAATATTGGTCTTGTTTGTGCTATGTCCTCGAATATCAGTAATTACCAGCAAGTGGATTTTACATATGGAAATTATGATGAAATGCAGGAAAAAGCAGCTGATTTTAATCAATCAGATCCTAAAAAATGGCATGAAAGATTAAGATTGATTACAGCCGGTTCAGTTTATAAAACGGAATGTATACATATATCTGGTAACTTTGATTACGGTTTTTATCACGACTTTGCTGATGATGATTTGACTTTCCACATAAGAAGAGCGGGCTATAAAACAGTATTGTGTAAGGATACATTTGTGTGCCATGATCACGTTACCGGAACAGAGAAAGAGCCAGGAGAATTCGAGAGATCTATAAAGATCGGCAGGGAGAATTTTAAGAGAAAATATTACGGAGTAGATGCATGGGATGACGTGAATAATTATGAATTGGAAATGGTTCGCTTGATAGAATCGCCCAAAGAAAAAAATGAAATAAGCGTTCTTGGTGTGGATGTGTTGTGCGGAACACCGATCTTGGAGGTGAAAAACAAATTAAAGGAGTTTGATGCTTTTCATGTAACACTTTCGGCATTTAGTGAGAAAGCAAAATATTTTGTTGATTTGTCAACGATTTGTCAAGGAGAAGTGGAATGTGACCGCATTGAGTATTTACCTGAATATTTTACTAAGGAACAATTCGATTATATTATAATTGGAAAAGAGATTAATTTGTATAGTGAACCGCTGAAACTTTTAACGGACTCCTTTTCACTATTAAAAGAAGGCGGACAATTGCTGCTGAAACTTAGAAATACATATGATATAAAATCCTTTTTTAATATTCTAGGAAAAGATTTAGGCCTGAATAACGAATATCCTATAAACTGGACAGCAAATGATTTTACTGATTGGCTGTCAGCTTTAGGTGGGGTTGTAAAAAGTTTTGGTGCGGAATATTATACATTGGACTCAAATAGCAGTGCCAGGTTATCTGAAATAATAAAATATGCCAATGTCACAAGTGACACAGATCATATTAAAAATAAAATGCTAATCAGAAATTATGTTTTTAATATAAGCAAATAATTGTAAAACCTTTATTTAACCATGCAAAAATATAATGTGGCTATATTGGGGCGAATTCCTTGTAAAAACTATTCCAAATGGGTTAGAAAATCACCTGTGATTCCAGAGGCAAGAAGATATGGAATCACAGGCGTTTTTTGTGGATAGTGTCAAGATAGATTTACGCAGTCTCCACCCATTCTATCTTCTTTACAAACCCCTATCTTAATTGTATAATGGAAATAATGTCCAATCTACAAAATTCGCCATTATTCGCAAATGGAATCAATGGTAGTTATAAAAAAATTAAATAATGTAACATATAACCAAAGCTGTTATTAGTTGACTGGAAAGTGAAGAAAGAGGCAAAAACTACCATTGATTTTTTATAACTGGGAATTATTTACATTAATTTTCTGGAAAATCTAGATATTTCAAGAGTTTTTTAACCTTGCCATCTAAAATACTTTTAGAATACTGATGATAATGGAAGAACTTTCTTGACAATATTTGTAATAAAATGTAAAATAAAGTAGAAAAAATTACAAAAAAAAATGGATTTTGTGAAAAGTATGTCGATATTTAACTGTAATGCAGTTATTATACAGGCAAATACACTTCTCAGGCGTCTCGCCGGAAGCAATAAAAGTGAGGATCAATTATGAATTCAATATTTGGAAACAACATTTCCATGGCGGAGAAAACATTGGATTATCTCTGGTCAAAGCAGAAGATAACCCTGAACAACATTGCCAATGGAGAAACTCCTGGATATAAAGCCCAGTATGTAACCTTTGAAGACGAGTTTCGTAAGCGCCTGATGGCGGGCAGAGAGGGAACTTCTAAGGATATCGGTAAAATCATTAACGGTTCCAGATACTATGTCCGAAACACACAGGATGAATCGGCCCGTATGGATGGGAACAACGTCAATACTGATGTAGAAAGTGTGGAATTGGCCAGGACCACTCTTCAATACCAATATGAGGTCAATGCATTAAACAGTGAGATAACCAGGCTTCGTACAATAATTAAAGGTTAAAACAGGAGGTATGCACGATGCAGCAGATGTTTATAACACCAATGGTTCCCATTAGTTCCATAGCGGATATTGGAAGTGAAAAGAAAGTGACGTCCGGACAGAATGGAAGTCCCATGTTTCAGGATATATTGAAAGAGGCGATTCAGAACGTAAAGAGTTCGGATGCGGATCTGACAATGCAGGAATATCTGCTGTCAACAGGACAGATTGATGATGCTCATACAGTACCTGCAGCAGCGGCAAAGGCCCAGTTATCAGCGGAGCTTTTAACAGCCCTTAGGAATAAAGCGCTGGAAGCTTACAATGAGATGATAAGAATTAGTATATAAGATAGATAACGGGGCGGACAGGCACGATGGAAAATATAAAGGGATTTATAAGTAATTTAAGTGACAAGGCAAAGAAGATTATAATTGCTTCTGTTATAGGCGTGGCTGTGGTAGCCGGCGCGATATTTGTGGCACTGTCCATGAGGGAAAAACCATACGATGTCATGTTTACTGGCGTTGGAAGTGAAGAAGCGAAACAAATAATAGGTAAGCTGCAGGAAGAAAAGATCGATTATCAATATCACGATGGAGATATTCTTGTGCCGACAGCTCAGGTGGATATGACTAAGGCCAGGCTGGTATCGGAAGGATATCCCAAAAGCGGCTTTACATATGATGTATTTAAAAGTAATGTAAATCTTATGACAACTGACTCAGACCGTCAGACCTTTAAGCTTTATGATTTGGAAACCAGAATTGGGTCTACGATCCAGCTGTTTGATGGGGTACAGGAAGCATATGTAACCATAGCCCTGGGTGAAACTTCCAAATACGCGTTATCAGAGGACAATGCGCAGGAAGCTAGTGCCCAGGCTGTTGTTGTAATGAAAAACGGCGGTTCCCCTACGGAAGAACAGGCCAAATCCATTCAGCTGCTCATTTCAAGAAGCATTCCTGGAATGGTCATTGGCAATATCGCTGTGTTTGACGGCAACGGAAAAGAAGTCTCAACTGGTTCTAGTGAAGAAGATATAAATTCCGGAAAGGCAGGAGAAGAGATTGCCAAGCTCATTGAAGACCAGATAGCAGCAAAGGTTATTAATGTTCTTGGACCTGTGTACGGGAATGGAAATGTCCGGGTATCTGTAAAGGGTACTGTGAATATGGAAAAACTGATCCGGGAGAGCACAGTGTACAATGTCCCGGAAAAGATCAATGAAAATGACAAGACCGGACTTACTTCTGATGAATCCATATACAGGGAATATTCCGGAGAGGGCAAGACTGCTTCCGGAGTAGCCGGATCAGAGGCAAATGCAGACATTCCCCAGTATAACGCGGGAGGAGCAGCTGGAGATAATAATGCTTATGGTTCCAGCAGCCTGACGAGAAAATACCTTTTAAACCAGATTAAAGAGCAGGGACAGGTCAATCCCGGCAGTCTGGAAAATTTAACTGTTTCTGTAGTAGTGAATGGAAGCGGTTTCGGAACCTTAACCATTGATGATATCCGGAATTTAGCTGGTAATGCGGCAGGAATTGCGCAGGCAGACAGGGCAGAGAAGATTACAGCTGTCGCAGCGCCCTTCTACACGGTAGAGGTACCGAAACAACCGGAAACTCCTGTTGAGGCAGGTGCAGAAGGTATTCTTCTCAATCAGTGGATTTTAATCGGTGCATTGGCAGGAGTGTTCCTGCTCTTGCTGATAATCATTTTGGCAGTTAGACGCAGGAATAAGAAAAAAGCTCTTATGGTGGACATGGGAGACAGTCAGGAGAATGTTCCCGTTCTTCCGGAACCATTGGGAGAGCAGGAAGAGGAAAGCGAGTTCCTGGTTCCTGAAGAAGACAGGGGTGCAGAGCTGCGTGAAAATGTCCGTGACTTTGCAGATCAGAATCCTGAGATATCGGCCCAACTGTTGAAAACATGGTTGAACGGAGGAAACAATAATGACGACTAACTTAACGCAAGAGCAAAAGGCGGCAATAGTTATTGTTTCACTCGGTGTGGAAAAGGCTTCCAAAATATATAAGTACTTAAGTGAGGAAGACATAGAGAAAATAACCGTTGAAGTAGCAAAGCTGGGGCACGTGGAATCGGATGCAACGGAAGCTGTGCTGGATGATTTTTATAAGACATGCCTGACACAGAAAGTGGTTACTGACGGGGGTCTGGAATATGCGAGAACAGTTTTAGAAAAGGCATTTGGGGAAAGCACTGCAAACAGTCTGCTGCAGAAAGTTACGCAGTCCTTAAAATCCAGGTCCTTTGGATTCATACGCAAAAGCGATTCAAAGAATCTGATTTCAGTACTGCAGCATGAAAGGGCTCAGACCATTGCTCTGGTTCTGTCATACACGAATGAAGAAATGGCGGCCCAGCTCATTTCGGAGCTTCCGCCAGAAAAGCGTTTCCGGGTAGTGGAGTCCATCGCCAGAATGGAGAGCGCTTCTCCTGAGGCAATAAGGCTAGTGGAAAGTGAGATAAAAAAGAAATTCTCCGGAATTCTTACCACAGATTACACAACGGTTGGCGGTATCGATTATATTGCAAACATTATGAATCATATGGACCGTGGAAACGAAAAGCTTATCTTCGACGAATTGGGCAGAAAAGATGCAGAGCTGGCCGATACGATCCGCAAAAAGATGTTCGTATTCGAGGATATTATTACCATGGACAACCGTTCGATCCAGCGTTTTATCCGCGAGTGCGATATGAAAGATATGGTTTATGCACTTAAGAATGCCAATAAGCAAATTGCAGATGCTATTTTCAATAATATGTCAACACGTATGAAAGATAGCATTCAATCCGATATGGAAGTCACAATCAATGTTCGTTTAAGAGATGTTGAAGAGGCTCAGCAGAGAATTGTTGGTATTATCAGGCGCCTGGAGGAAGAAGGTGAGCTGATTATCAGCAAGGGCGGAAAGGATGATATCATTGTCTAGTATTATCAAAGGCAGCGAGCGGACGGAATCTGTTTTGAAATATAATTATTCCAGAAC
>JAEWRS010000045.1 GCA_023398855.1 Bacillota bacterium | reverse complement strand
CCTTTATGCCCAAAGAGCGTGGGCAGGAAAGAGGAAAGGAGAGTTTGTTATGGAAAGGGTTTATAAGACTATGAGAAATATAGGCGCCCTAAACATTGCCATAGGAATTGTGGTAACTGTGATCGGGCTGGCTGCTGGAACTGTGTCAATTATTAACGGGGCGATATTGTTGAAGAGAAAGTCTGAAATTACATTTTAACTGAATCAGGCGGCGATTGCTGTTGTTTGGTTATGCCCGGAGAAGCAGGGCGGGTTGGGAACAAGTAGCAAAGCGGATTGCGAATATCCGTCAGACCTGTTATGATCTGAAGGCTGCTGCTATAAAGGCAATGCTTTTGAGCAGCAGCTCTCTTTATTCCGCAAATAGATGGAGCTGTTATGATTAAAAATACAACAAAACGGCAGAAAATGGGTTGGGTAATTTTCATATGTTACCTGATCTTTTTGACATATTTTTTATTTTTTTCCGATTACTTTGGCAGAGGCAGCCACTCCCAGGCGGAATATGCGTACAATCTGACCCCTTTTAAGGAAATCCGGCGTTTTATCATTTACCGGCACGTGGTCGGAATTGAGTCCTTTTTGCTGAATATCGTGGGCAACATTGTGGGTTTTATGCCTTGCGGCTTCTTTCTTCCGATCATAAGCCGAAGAAGCCGGCGTTGGTTTAATACCGTGCTGCTAAGTTTTCTGTTCAGCTTATGCATTGAGACTATCCAGCTTATTTTCAAAGTGGGAAGCTTTGATGTGGATGATATGATACTGAATACATTGGGTGGAATCCTTGGATATATTTTGTATAAACTGGTTCAGCACATAAGAGTAAGAGTTAGGAGGAGAAGGCGTGCAAAAGCATAAAAGAGTGTCCTACATCAGAAAGCCCTTTGCAAAGAGGAGCTTTCTCTCCCTGGGGCTTGCAATTGGGGCATTGGCCCTTGGAATGATTGGAATAGTCAGTGCGGTAATAGCAGAAGGACAGGCTCAGCTTAATGTGGCGGCAGTCTGCTTCTGCAGCCTGTTGATCTCCTTTTTTTCATTGATCTACGGTGTCCTTTCATTTTATGAAAATGAAAAAAAATACATACTGTCCAAGATTGGAATAGGGATCAGCGCAGTGGTGATCGTTTTTTGGGCAGTACTTATTATTATAGGAATAAGGGGGTAATAATTATGGATTATCAAGTAATGTTTCAGCAGGAAAATGAAATGATTATGGAACGCTTTGAACTGTCCATGGAACGGATTGGACAGATCACATCAGAACAAACCGTACAGGAACCATATCGTGATTATTTTGCCAGAACAGCCGCCTTTATCGGCATGATGGGAGAATATCTCCGGTTCCTTAAGTCAGGAGCTCATAGGACTGCTTCCATAGAGGTTTTAAAGGAATGGAACCATAGACTGTATGAGGATATTTTACCTGGCCATTATGAAAAAAGTTATGCAGATCCAGCATATGCGGTTTCAAAGCTGGGAGAGGGTTACGGTCAGCTCCTGTCGTACCTCTATAAAGAGATACGGGGAGACATAGTCTTTGTTCACGAGTGGAGGCTTACGGATTTAACTATTTTAAATGAGACATTTATTGAAATTTATAACATGTTTGAAGAGGAAATTCCTGAAGTGTCTGTCATAAAGGAAGTCATCTACTGGTTTGTCAGTGATTACACGGATTACACGGTTACTTTCAGGGTAAGGGAAGGGCTTGACCCGGATCTTTCTTTTGCAGCGGATATTATCCGGGAAAATGATTTACAGGACTTGCGGTATTTGTATTATTTTGGAGAGTATATTTCCGATTCCCAGCTAAAGACAGCCGGATTCCTGAATTCTCTTCCAGAGAAAACCCTGCGGCTTATGGCAGATACCTATACGGAAGGATACCGAAAAGGCTTCGAAGTAATGGGAAGGGATCTGGAAAAAAAGGGTACTGTGCAGATCCGGTATGAGCTGGGCTTTGAACGGATGGTGAAATATGCCATAGAGAATTTTGAAAAGCTTGGTCTTAAAGTAATCCTTTGCCGCTCTGCCACCTGGACGGTTAATACTAATGCAGGCCGTAAGTCGGGCTATTACAGCACACCTGCCAACCAGCAATATGACTATGACCACCGGTATGATGATGCCCTTTATTTAAATAAGGCCTTTAAGGATCGGAAGGCGGCTGTCCTAAAGGTGGCTTATGAAACCTACAAGGAGCAGGCGGCAGCTTTTGCAGGCCCTGCGGTGATTACCTCCTTTGGAAAAGAAGGCTTTGAGCCAGTGAACAAGCCAGAAGCCAGCCGCCTGGATTCCAGGCAGGAAAAGCTTTCAGCGGAAATGTCCAATGAAACTTCAAGAATTCTCAATCAGTATGTGCCTGGAGATGAAACCAGCTTTACCATCATTGCATTTCCGGTGCCGGAAATCGGTGAAAATTTTGAGGAAATCTTTGAAGAGACCATTGTCATTAACACCTTGGACTACGAGAAGTATAAGGAGATCCAGCAGGCAGTCATTGATGTGCTGGATGAGGCGGTGTATGTGGAAATAACTGGAAAAGGAGACAACAAGACGCACCTTAAGGTAGCTCTTCATCCAATAAATGACAAAGAAAAGGAAACTAATTTTGAGAATTGTGTGGCTGATGTGAATATTCCCCTTGGAGAGGTATTTACTTCACCAAGACTTATGGGAACGGAAGGCACATTGTCAGTCAGCTCAGTCTATATTACGGACTTTCAGTTTAAGGATCTTGTGATGACTTTTGAAAATGGTATGATAAAAGATTATTCCTGCAGCAATTTCCAGGATCCGGAAGAAGGTAAGGCACTGGTAAGGCAGGTGATTTTAAAGAATCATGACACCCTTCCCATGGGAGAGTTTGCAATAGGAACCAACACCACGGCTTATGCCATGGCCAGAAAATTCGGGATCATTGATAAACTTCCTATTCTGATTGTAGAAAAAATGGGGCCGCATTTTGCAGTTGGTGACACTTGCTACAGCTGGGCGGAGGAAAGCCCTGTTTATAATCCAAACGGCAAAGAAATAATTGCAAGGGATAATGAGGTATCCGCGCTGAGAAAAGAGGATATATCAAAGGCTTATTTCAGTTGTCACACGGATATTACCATACCTTATGCAGAACTGGATAAGATAGAAGCTGTCTCGGCTTCGGGAGAAAGGATTCTGATCATTGATGACGGCAGGTTTGTATTAAATGGCACAGAGGAATTAAATACACCTTTGTTAGAATTATAATTACGAAAAGTTAAAAAAACAAAAAACATACAAAAGTTCAACTTAATTATTATTAAATGCTTATATAATGAATGAACTTGCCGATAAGATAGATAAAGGTTACTTTAGAAAAAAATAAAAATGAAGGGTCATATCACGGGGGGAGAAAGGTGAAGAATCTAAAGATCGGTAAAAGAATTGGGCTTGCTTTTGGGGCTATCCTGGTACTATTTTTAATAGTTTCTACCATCTCTGTAAAAAGCTTAAGACAAAACAGCAGTAAGTTTGTAGATTTTTTTAACAATGGACATCAAGTTGCAGTACAGGCTCTTGAGATGAGAGGTGATATCCAATCCGCGGCTAAAAATGTGGGATATGCAACCATGAGCCTTGACTTGAAGACCACCGGAGGCTATGTGGATGCAGCGGAGGCAGATTTAGAAGACTTTCAAAAGAAGATAGAGTTTTTAAGGGTTAATTACCAGGGGGATTCGTCTCTGGTGGATGAGATTGAAAACACCTTAAAAGAGGCGCAGCCTTACAAAGAGCAGGTGTTTAACCTGGCCAGAGAAAACAAGACCAGACAGGCAGCGGATATATTTTTTGAATCATTGAACCCATATTTTACCAAGGTTCAGGAAGATTTAGTGAAGGTCAGTGATGTTGCCAACACAAAAGCCAATGAAAATTATGAAGAGGCTCAGACGCTTGTAAAAAACACTCTGATTATAGTAGTTGCTTTACAGTTACTGGCGGTGCTGGCTACTCTGGGCTTTTCTGTTTTCACCACGAGAAGTATTGTGGTCCCTGTAAAAGAGATTGAGAGGGCAGCAGGGGAGCTATCAAGGGGAAGCCTCCATGTGATGCTGGATTATCAGTCAAAGGACGAGCTGGGGGCCCTGGCTGACAGTATGCGGACCACCATTACCAACAATGGCAGCATGATTGACGATATCAGCAGCCTGCTGGGAGCAATGGCAATCGGCGATTTCCAGGTAAGCTCCAAGCAGCGGGAACAGTATGTTATGGATTATGAACCGATTCTTTTAGCCATGCAGTGTATCAGAAACAACTTAAGCGAAGCACTTTCCCATATTAACCAGTCAGCCGATTTAGTGGCCAACGGTTCTGAACAGGTATCTTCCGGTGCTCAGGCTTTGTCCCAGGGAGCCGCGGAGCAGGCTTCGTCCGTACAGGAGCTTGCCGCAACCATAAGCGATATTTCAAACCAGATAAACACCAATGCCCAGAATGCAAAAGAGGCACGTTCTGCCTCGGAAGAGGCAGCCAGAAACGTGGGCAAAAGTAACGAGAAAATGTCTGAAATGAACCTGGCAATGACAAAAATCAGCGATAAATCCAATGAAATTGGAAAAATCATAAAGACCATCGAAGAAATTGCATTTCAAACCAATATTCTGGCACTGAATGCTGCAGTGGAAGCTGCCCGTGCCGGGGAAGCCGGAAAGGGTTTTGC
>JAEWRS010000011.1 GCA_023398855.1 Bacillota bacterium | reverse complement strand
CCTCATGAAAGTGAGCCTCAACAGGCTTTCCGAATTTTTCTTTTAATTTCTTAACCGTAAAAGCAGCACCTTCAGGAGAAAATGCACCAAACGTATCCACAAGTGCAATGGAATCCATGTGTCCGCCTGCATCCAAAATACCCTGGAGTGTATTCAGCAGAAAATCCAAATCTGCCCTTGAGCTGTCAGCAGGGAAAAATGTAACAAGCAGGCCAAGTTCATGAGCTCTGGCTGTTGCTTTGGCAGCAGCTGCTATTGCCTTTTCCACGGTCCAGCCCATTCCGCCTTTAATCAGGTGATTGCTTCCCGGCACTTCTGCCAATACTCCGTCAACTCCGCAATCCTTTGCCAGCTCAATGTCAGAAATAACATTTCTTACAAAAGCGTATGTTTTGGCTCTGAGGCCCAGCTTGGTAATTGCACGTATGGCATCCTCGTCCTCTTTTGAGGCGGCAGGAGTTCCAAGCTCCATTCTGTGCACGCCCAATGCGTCAATTTTTTTAGCCAGCTCAATTTTATCTTCTTTTGTAAAGATAATTCCTGCCTGCTGTTCTCCGTCCCGGAGTGTTGTGTCCAGGATTTCAATTTTAGGCGGAAAATTTAACCCTTTCACAGCCTCTTCATTATAGTTGGCAGGAGCAACCCACCATTTGCCTTCTTCTCTGAATCCCATTGTGTTTTTCCTCTCTTTCTTTTTTTTACCTGTCATGCATTTGGGTCGTTTTTATAAATTCATTGACCTTTGGAGCAATGTGGTCCTGCAAAACAGGAATCATCTGTTCATCCGGTTCCTCATCATTTTTCGTAAACCAGAAATGTCCGAATTCCGGTACAGAGTACTTTTGATGGGGTATATTTAATTGTTCCAGTTTTTGAATAAAAGCCAGGGTTTGACGTTCAGGCTTTACAACGTCATCACTTTCTCCCCATATCATAAAAAAGGACGTATCAAATAGAGGATTTCTGACAGCTTCATCAATCATATGTACAGGGGAGGCGCTTTCATAAAGCCTTTTGCCTGTGTAGGAGTCCTTCCCAAATAATTTATTAATAACAAAGTCACTTCTGCTGGCATTGGTATCATCAGCCCAGCAAAGAATATCCATCACACCATAAGCACTGACAACGAATTTGACTTTCGCACTGGAACGCCCATCTTTAAATGCAGCTATTGTACCTAGATAAGCTCCTGCAGAATCCCCCATAAAGCCTATGTTCAAGGGATTGATCTTCCACTGAGATGCGTTTTTTACTGCAAATTGAATCGCTGCTTCCATATCCTCTATCACAAGGGGATAAGAAGCTTTCCCTGGCGTTGCAAGAGTATAATTGACTGCCATGGAAGCAATGCCGTTATTCGCCAGATAAGGTCCCCAGGCCTGGTACATTTCTTTTGAACCTGCCTGAAATGCTCCTCCGTGAACAAGAATTACAAAAGGATGGTCCTCACCTGCTTCCGGTAAATATACATCTGCCGTATGATGCTCAAATACGGTTGTAGCATAGACTATATTTTTCAATTTCACATATCCGCTCATCTTTCGCTCCTATTGGGTGTACATAAAACATGCAACCGCAATCGTATTTAATTTATTTTGATGCAAATCCGTCCTGGAAGTCATAATAACAGGCTTGGCAGTACCTGCAAGGATGGAGCAGGCTTCTTTGCCGGCATAATGGATAATGCCTTTGCTTAAGGAGTTTGCCTCGTTCAGTGATGTGGCCACCAAAATATCAGCTTCCCCTGCTACAGGGCTGTCAATCCCTTTCATGTCTGCGAACTTTTTTGAAATGGCATTATCCAGGCTTAAGGGACCATCCACAATACAGCCTTTTATCTGTCCCCTGCGGTTCATCTGGGTAATAACAGCGCTGTCAACCGTATCCTGCATTTTCTCATTTACAGTTTCAACAGCTCCAAGCAAAGCGACCTTTGGAATTCCAGGCACAAACATGTATGCTGTTTGTACTGCATTTTTTATTATGTCAACTTTAACTTCCAGTGAGAGATCTATATTGATGGCACAATCCGTCAGAAACTGCAAACCTTCGTGGTATCCGTCAAACATGGTGATCTGGCTCAGCCTTCCTGCTGAAAAATACCCATTGGCTTTGTTTAACACGGCTTTAACAAACGTTCCTGTATGCACCTGCCCCTTCATGGGGATATCTGCTGTGCCTGCATTGATTAAATCCATAGCCATTTGCGGAGCCTCATGGGAATGGTCCACGTGGTAAACCGGAATATCAGAGACTTCTGCAGGCATGTCCGCCTTCAACCGGTCAATTTCCTGCTGGTTTCCAATAAATATAAAATGGGCAAGCTTTTCTTTCACAGCTTCAGCAGCGATTTCCATTTCTTCCCGAGTGACTCCTGCAATGGCAATGGTGACAGGATTATTGTTTTTTACAAATGCTATTATATCTGAAATATTTTTCATAATTCCTCCCATTAATACTGCCTGATCAGCAAAGGATTGTTTAATGCCCTGACAGCCCCCTGAGCAAGGGATTTGATTTCATTATCCTCGGGGCTTATATATAAGGGGGCGATCCATTCAATCATTGGTGCCAGATAACCCATAAACCGTTTGGAATTGGCAAGCCCTCCTGTGATAATCATGCCATCCGGCCTGGCACCCAAAGCCGCCGCTGCCCCGCCGATTCCTTTGCCAACCTGAAAGGCCATTGCCCGGAAGACCAATTCGGCGTGACTGTCTCCTTTGTCAATCATTTCATCAACCTCAAAAGCATTATTGGTATGAAGATGAGCCTGTATCCCGCCTCCTCCATTGATGATTCGTTTCAGCTCCTCCATGGACAGCCGGTTGGTGATGCAAAAAGCTGCCCAGGCTTCTGCTGGTAATGTCCCCACCCGGTCCAATCCAAACGGACTGTCACCTGCCAGACCATTGGTGACATCAATCACTTTTCCCCGGCAATGGCTGGCAACAGATATTCCACTGCCAAGATGTGCTATAACAAGATTTAATTTTCCGTATTCCGTATTGAGCCTCCTGGCAAGCTCATGTCCTTTTGCTTTATGGTTTAAGGCCTGGAAAAAGCTCTCACGCTTTATTTGGGGCAAACCGGTTATTCTGGCCACATCAATCATTTCATCTACACAAGGCGGATCAACAGTAAAACAGGGAACACCTGTTTCTTCTGAAAGCTCCCATGCAATCTGGCAGCCCAGACCACATGGATGAACTCCATATCTGCCGCTTTTAGCATCATCAAGCATATTCCGGTCGATTTGATAGGTACCGGACTCAAGGGGCTTTACAACCCCACCTCTGGATACAATGGCAGCTAATCCGGTAATAGTAATGTTGTGTTTCTCCAGAAATGTCCTTACTGCACTGCGTCTGAAGTCAAGCTGTTCCCAAAGACCCTTAAAGCCAGACAATTCTTTGCTGGTGTGCCGGATTGTTTCTGTGATGATTTCACTCTCTTCCTCATAGATTGCCAGTTTTGTAGAGGAGGCGCCGATATTAATAATCAGTAATTTCATTTCCTTCC
>JAEWRS010000502.1 GCA_023398855.1 Bacillota bacterium | reverse complement strand
ATCCAGGACTGTGTAAACAGTCCTGGCAGAACGGTTAAAGAGATCAGTCCTAATGCTGACAATGCATGTGCCGTGATCATGGATACACGATATCCTACGCGGTCAATAACTCCTGCAGATATTAAATCCACCAACAGCTGGATTCCAAAATTAAGAGTCACAAGCAGGGTAATCCTTGATAAGGATATGCCATACTCTGACTGGAACGTCAGAAACAATAGGGGAACAAAATTATTAACGATGGCCTGGACGATGTAACTCAAAAAACAGGCACGGATGGTTTTTGTATAATCTTTATTCATTGTAATCACCTGCTGTATATTTTTATATATTATACCGCATTTTTTATTTAAAATCTTGCAATTTTCCGCCATTTTATGATACGATCTGGCCAAACAGGTAAAAGACTTCTAAAGGTTTCTCCGGGGACTCTATGTGTGTATTACCAGTGCTTACAGCCTGTTTTTATGTCAACCAAAAGCAAGACCAAGGCCCCAAAAGCCCAGGATAAAAAACACCAAAAAATATGCCAGTACAGCTAAAAGGCAGATTTCACCTGCCAGCCGGAATCTGATCAGCCGAAAGCCCTTCATCCATTGGTAAAAATAATAAAATATTAAAATAATCCCCAAAGCTCCAACCAGG
The DNA here is from genome assembly GCA_023398855.1 of Bacillota bacterium. Taxonomy (GTDB): domain Bacteria; phylum Bacillota; class Clostridia; order Lachnospirales; family Lachnospiraceae; genus Lacrimispora. The sequence continues at coordinate 13,774 of JAEWRS010000502.1, read as the reverse complement.
ATTGGCAGCCAGGCCATGATAAGAAAAATAAGATTCATCCCATTACTCCCAAAATACGTCCTGTTCTTATCTTCCCCTCTTTCGCTCCTCTTAAGCAAAGGGAACGGCTGTTTTCCATATTATTTTACTTCCGGACCAAAAGAGCCTTATCCTGCAGCCAGCCTGTCCCATATTCATTCCGTCTTTTATTTCCAGCACTTCCATACTAAAACAGGGTGCCCCTGAATCAATACGGTTAAGCTGAAGCTTAACAATACTGACTCAGCAGCACCCTGTTTCTCTTAGTACTTTTATTTGCTGAATAGAAACTTCATATACCTGTAAAATACATAGACTACCAGGCATACTGCAATCACGGTTTCAATAAGGACCACTCCCGGTAAAAATCCTACTCCATATCCCATTTTCCCCAAAAACGCGGTTGACATTTTCATTGCAATGGCACTGATAACCACTGGAAAGGTAAATGCCGCATAGCTTGGATAAAAAGGCAGGACAAGGAATTTAGGCAGACGTATCAGCACAGTCACATACAAAGCAGAGGCTAGTACCATAAGCAAAAGAACCATTGTCAATGATTTTGTTTCCGCGGACTGCAGATAGCCAGCCAGGCACAAGCTTACAGGCGCCGTGTAGATACAAAACAGGGGTCTCGCCGGTTCTGGAATTTCCTTATGCTTCAAATACCGGGCAGTCACAAGAACCAGTAATATCAGGCACGAAATCAGGCCAAACCAGAATATGCCCAATCCCAGACCTGTTTGTCCAAACGCAGGAGCAGTCACACTGGCTGTTACAATTCCAACATACACAATATAATAGCTTGCAAATACTGTTTTTATATTCAGCTTATAAACAAAACGCGCCGTAAAGTATATGATAAGAAGAACGTGCAGTGCAATGCCAAAATACCAGATTAAGACCGCACCGCCGCCAATAAAAGGCTTGGCATAGGCTGCCAGAAGTATCACTGCCATGGAAAAGGTTCCGGATATACTTGCCATCACCGGGTTTTTCATATCTTCTTTTACCATATCAAAATGAAAAATACATTTACACAAAAACAATATTGCTAAAATAGCGGATATCACTCCACATACCAGACGGACAGACTCTGAATAGCTTTGAAGCAGATTTCCCAAAGCAGCAAATCCAAGAGAGAGCCCTGCCATTGGAACCGGAATTTTTTTAATCATTGCATCCCCCCGCTAACTCCAGCTCATCGGTATTGGTAAGGCCGTATTCCCGCACAACAATTTCAGCCACTTTTTTGGCTACCAGGCCTGTAAAGTAAATGCACTGTTCTTTATGCTCCCCTTGTCCCATATCAAACTCTTTGGTCAGGATCCTGCAGCACAAGGCGTTCTTGCCGTTGTTCGCCTTAAACCAGTCATGAAGCTCCTTAGACACCTCTAAATTCTTCTCTACTTTAGGATCTCCCTGTTTTGTCCGTCCAAAAAATATGCCAAGAGCCATTACTCCTCCGGATACAGCCCCGCACAGACACTTGGAACGACCGATTCCCACTGGAAATCCGGAAGCCATGGCCACCACTTCCTCTGGTATATCTAATTCAAAATTTGATCTAATAGCGCTTACAACTGCTTCTGAGCAAAAAAAACCTCCGCGAAACAGATTTTCCGCATCTTCCCCAATTTTCTTTACACTAACTTCCTGTTTCACATTCATCTTTCGTATCCTCCCGCATAGTTATTGATAATACTATTCTATTAAGATTTAAGACTAAAGTCCAATTCATAAAATCTATAAATAAGCTGTACTTATAGAAATTATCTATCACACCTAATCAAAATAATATTTTTTTCAATATTCTATGTGGATTGTCCGTTTCCAGGACCCGGTACATACTCAAAGCTCACATGATCACTTGTTAAGTCAAATATCAGCTCCTCCTCTTTATACAGCAGAAATCTGGCCAGCAATAAATGCTCTTCTATTATGGAACGCACCATCTTTCCCTGGTCAGGGGCTAAAAGTTTGTGGGAGAATCCGGAAGTTCTCTTTCTGTTCCTGTTAGTCAGAAATATCTTTAAGGTATACTTACCCTGCCTTAAAATGACGGCTGTATCTCTTTTGCATATTACCTTTACACCCAGATAAGTGGCAAGGCGGTACTCCTTGCCCTGATATTGGATCAGGCAGATACAGCCCTGAAAGCTGTGTCCCGCAAAAGGAATATGGGCAACAGAGAGCATTACCGATGCCTTTTCCTTAAACCGGTTGCATTGAAGCCATAAATAATCTCTGGGAAAGGACATTCCCCGGTCTCCCTCTATATAGCCATACTCTCCTGTAAAGTCCAAAACTTTTCCATTGACTTTCAGGCTTCCCCTCAGGGTGTGGGACATACTGATGATCTCATGCCTGCATTCCATATAAGGAACCAGTTGGAAGGGGCCCATAATAGAATAATGAATGGGACTTAATTGACCATAGCGGATCACTCCCTGAATGTTGATTTCATTTGTATGAATATCCAGCTTAAGGCCGCCGGTGGAAAAAATATTGTCTCCAAGAATAATTCTTTTTTTCCTTTTCTCAACCAGGTAATCTTCCTGGGAGAAATCCAGGGAATAAGAATTTTCATTCCATATAATTTGTAGAAACGGCTGCTTCATACCCTTTTCATCAATGCTGTGGCCTGGAATAAAAGCCAGGACCGTATCCTCATTCTGATGCTTAAAATACCAGCCCTCAAATAAATATTTCTTCCTGTTTTTAATAAAATTTTTTATTTCCAATAGGGTCTCTTGTCTCCTTTCTGCTTTCACAATTGGATGATACTAATTATAGGATCTCCAAATGCAGAAAACATAATCAGAAATAACCTCTTATTTACAGGCTCACTTCCAAATCCTGAACCACCTTATCAATAAAAATGTGGACGTACTCCCCGCAAAACTGGGTTCCGGCTCCCCTGACCAGCTCGTTGATAGCAAGCTCCTTAGTCAATGCCTTGCGGTAGCTTCTTTCGCTGATCATGGCATCATATGCATCTGCAATCGCAATGATTCTGGACTGGACCGGGATTTCATTTCCCTTAAGTCCCTTTGGATAGCCATTTCCATCCCACCGCTCATGATGCGCCAGAACGTAGTCAGCCATCTCTGACAGCTCATTGACCGTGCTTAAAATCCGGTAGCCGATTTCCGGGTGTTTTCTGATTTCTTCCCACTCCTTTTCAACCAGCTTTCCGTTTTTATTCAGGATGCCTTCTTCAATAGCCACCTTGCCGATATCATGCAAAAGGCCAACAGTCTTTAGCTCATTTACTTCATCTTCATGAAGACAAAGGGCTGTCCCCATTTTTTCACACAATTCCGATACCCGAAGAGAGTGCTGTTCTTCTCTTGGGTTTTTCTCATGAAGCGCCGCCATAATGGTGTAAATGGTTTTTCCTCTCATACCAGAGCTTTCCAGCAGCTTTTTCTTATACATATAGTCCTCTGCCTTTTTAAGAACCTCTAATATGGGTTCTTCCTTCCAGTACTTTACACTGTATCCGAAAGAAACCGAAAGAGCAATTTTATTAACGGCTTCTTGCCGGGTCCGCTGATTGACCCTGGCAATAAGCCCTTTGATTTCTTTTTCATCCGTGTTAGGAGACAGGATGATGAATTCATCTCCACCCAGGCGGCATATGATATCCTTTTCCCTGGAGCACTCTTTTAATACCTGTGCAACTCTTTGAATATACCAATCACCGGCCGTATGGCCAAAAGAATCATTCATAAGCTTCAGACCATTGATATCGGCCATTGTAACTGCTAATGGATAGTAATTGGAGACATCCAGCCTTTTCAGCTCCTCCTCAAAAAATCTCCTGTTATACAAGCCGCTCAGCTGGTCATGATAGCTTAAGTAATTTAGCCGCTCCTCTGCCTCTTTTCTCTTTGTAATGTCATTTAAAATAATAACCAGCTGGTGCTTCTTCGGACGCGATGCGTTGATTTCATAGTAATAACCGGTATTTTTACGAAGCCGTTCATAGCGGGTAGATTCTCCCGTTTGTATTGTGCGGATCAGCATGTCCAGATTTTCCGGTTCTATGTTTTTATGTATTTCAGAAAAATATTTTCCTACTATGTCTTCTCTTTTTAAGCCGGTGAGCATTTCATGGCTGCGATTGGTTTCCACCAGTCTGTATGCAAAAATGTCATCATCAGCCCCGCCCTCATACAAAGCCATGCCTAATTGCATCTGGCTGATGACAGCCTTATATTTCTTTTCGCTCAAAATTAATTTTTGATCATACTCCACAATCTTTTCATATTGCATTCTCAGCTGGGATTCTGATGCAGTCAACTGATCCACGTATTCCCTGAGTTCTTCATTAGCGGCAGACAGATCATCATTGCTCTTACTCAGTCTGGCTTCTGCCTGCTCCACCTTTTTCAGAAGATTGGCAATGAGATAATAAAGAATCAATGCAGTTAATAAAACATACATAATTCCCTTGTAAGTATGAATCATCATTCTTGCTGAAAAATCAGAAACCAGGACGGTTACGATTTTGTCAGATAAATAGATCCAGACAAAACCAAACAGAATATAAACAAAGCAGATCTTTATACCTTCCCGCTTCAAAGGTCCTCCTCCATACTTGAGAGCAACCATTTTATCCTTTAGCCATTTAATCATACCATTCCCCCTTTAAACGGTGAAAACAAAAGCTGTCCTCCAATTGGTATTATACACTATTTTGATACCATAAGAAATATATAACCTGTTTTTTCATCTAAAAATGACAGACAGAAAAAAAGAAGAGCAGCTAAGACCCTTCTTTTTTTGGTTTTTCCAATATTTAATTTAACAAAGGATTCTATCATTCATCTGCCATAAAAACCTTTACAATCTCTCCAATAAAATGTTCATGATAGTCCTTATTAGGGTAATTCTTTTCAACTAAACTCTTGTCAAAGAAACCATTTGGATCGATTGTCTGCTTATAAAGCTTATGACAGATAAGCACCAGCCTGGCCTGGGCAAAATAAGGTGCCTCTGCATCAAAGACAGGAGTAAGACCTGTTTCTTTTTCTTTATTCACATCCCTGCCAGAGTGAGCTCCGCAATAATTTAAAGCTGACCGGCAATTATTGCCGAAAAAGTTAAGTGCATAATAATCACTTTGATCTATAAATTCCAGGGTATATCTCTGGGGACGCAGAACAATGTTGGTCACACATTTGTTCCACATGATCCCGATTCCTCCCCAGCTGGCTGTCATCATATTATACTTTTCCTCAGTCCCAGCAGAAATCAGCATCCATTCCTTTCCTATCATTGTGATAGCATCCATCGGCACCTGGTTTAAACCCACTTGTTTCAGCATTCCACAACCTCCATAATTTATATATTCATCTGTTTATTATATATATTCTATTGGCATAACAGAATAAAGTACCGGTCATGACAAAGAATCTTTTCGAACATCAATATCCACCAGCTCTATCCCATCCGGTACCTCATGCAGGTACAAGTCTTCAATATGCTTCCGAATGATCCGCTTTCCTCCCACATCTCCTTCCAATGACAGCAGCTCTTTTAAGTAACTTCTGGAAAAAATAGCCGGATTTCCCAAGGCTCCCATGTTGCACAGACATCCAATGCCCTTTCCGCTGTCCCTCCACCCCATTATCAGGCCTCTTATGGTAGCTGCCTTTAAGTATGGCTGGTCACAGACTGCAAAAAAATAATCTGTTTCTTCCTCTTCAAGAGCTTTTAAGGCCAGATGTATGGAATGGGAAATCCCAAGACTGCTTTCCCTGTTTTCCACCACTTCATATCCATAATCCTCCATACAGTCCATGATCTCCTGATACTGGGTGACGACCACCTTCCTCTCAAAAAGATCCTGGGGCAGCATTTCGATTTCCTCTAAAATGTATTGGTACATGGGTTTTCCATTGAATTCGTGAAGCAGCTTATTGCCGTTAAATCTACGGCTGTCACCTGCTGCCAGAAGGATAAGTGCCATTTTCATGCCGTGAACCTCCTTTTCCCATCATTATTTATTACTATCAGGATCCTCCTGACTTCTTTTCTTCTCCATGCTTAAGATCGCTTCTATGACTCCTCCGCCGATAGATGACGCTTTGTCAGAGATTGTGTAGCAGCTTTCAATGACCCCTCTGGGATCCACGTCTCCTGACTTCATTCCTTTTGTCACTTCCACGCCATCCTGAAGCAAGCCTCTAACCACTCCGCCAACCTGGGCATAGATGGGGGAATCTCCGGAAAAGCCTAACAGACTTCCTTTTTCCACCAGATCACCGATTCTGACCTGGCCCCGAAATACACCGTCAGCCGTTGCACGGATGATCCGTTCCTTATCATAGCCACCGATCATGCCGGGGACACCTGTGTTAGGATAAGCACTTCCCTCCCAGATACACCGTCCCAGGTTATGTCCACGTTTGGTTTCCACCACCACATGGCAGTCAACTCCCGCTGTAAAACCAGGCCCAACGCCCACCACTGTTGCCGCATCAGTAATTAAGGTTCCCAGGTTCTTTTTTGCAATAATGGCATCCACTATCACATCAGGCTTCCATGTTTCCCTGATCCTGCATTCTTCATCTACGATCACAGCTACTTTATCCTTTGCAACAGCATCCTGAACTGACTCAAGATTGCTGCATAAAACTCCTGTAATGTCTTCCACCGCTGCCTGTTTTTCGTAGACTGCTCTTGAAAAGGCCACTGTCCTCCGTACCGTAGTGGGAACAGCGATATCTGTCATGACCAGGTCAAAGCCGCACCGGTGCAGCCGGCAGCCAATGCCTGTGGCCAAATCGCCGGCCCCTTTAATCAAAACCTTCATTATCATTCTCCGACTCTTCTATTTATTTTCTGGCACATTCTCCGCCTCTGCCTGAAAGGACCTCCAATCCATGGGGCAGAGTGTCCAGAATGTATTCCAGGCTCTCTCTTACTGCTTTGGGACTTCCTGGAAGATTGATGATGAGGGTTGATCCCCGGATAACACTGACTCCTCTGCTTAACATAGCTCTTTTGGTTACTGTCATGCTGTAAGCCCGTATCCCGTCGGCAATTCCTGGCGCATTGCGGTCTGCAACGGAAAGGGTAGCCTCCGGAGTCACATCCCTGGGAGAAAAACCGGTTCCTCCTGTAGTCAGGACCAGATCGCATTGCACTGCATCACATAAGCGCACCAGTTCTTCCTTAATCCCCTCTTCTTCATCAGCCAAAAGTCTGTAGCTGACCACCTCATATCCAGCCTCTTCCAGTATCTCTCTTATGACTGATCCGCTAATGTCTTCCCTCTGCCCTGCGGCTCCTTTATCACTTAAGGTTACGATTCCAGCTCGGTACATACGGTTATCTCATCTCCTTCCTTCATCATTCCTCCATGAAGAACTCTTGTAAAGATCCCATTGGTGGGCATAATGCATTCTCCCATCTTTTTGTATATTTCGCAGTGGCTGTGACATTCCTTCCCAATCTGGGTAACTTCCAAAAGTATGTCTTTGCATGCTAACCTTGTGCCAATAGGAAGATGGATCAGATCAATGCCCTGGACAATCACGTTCTCCCCAAATGCTCCATTACCGATTTCAGCACCTCTTGCCTTAAAATCCTCAATGGTATCAAAGGATAAAAGACTCACCTGCCGGTGCCATTTGCCTGCATGGGCATCTCCCTGGATTCCATATTCTTCTATAAAATTTCCTTCATCAACTCTGGTTTTTTGAGTTCCTTTTTTTTCACTGATACAGACAGCCATTACCTTTCCCATGTGCTTATCCTCCTATTTGATTCATGTTAAGGGTTGTTTCTCCACAATCTTCTTCAAAATGATGGCTTACCGGTTTAATCCTGATACTTTCATCCATCAGCTCCAAAAGAGCGTCGTCGGATATTCCGCCGCGCAAAGGCTCTTTTAAATCCACTCCGGCAGGGCTGTCCAGACAAAGCTTTAAAAAGCCGTCAGAGGTCAGCCTTACCCGGTTGCAGGAACTGCAGAATTTATGGCTGACAGCGCTGATAAATCCCACAAAACCGGTTCCATCTCCCCATGTATAATAAACAGCAGGTCCGTTCCCCTTTACTTCCTGGCTCACTCTAAGCTCACCATAGGTTTCCCTTAATATCTCTGCCAAATCATCATTTTCCATTGCCTTATAATTCTTTCCCTGTCCTATGGGCATCATCTCAATAAAACGGACCGGAATTCTGCGCTCCATAGAAAAGCGGGCTAAAGCCAGCACATCTTCTTTTGTCAGCTCCTCCATAACCGCACAGTTGATCTTTACCTTCAGCCCTGCTGCCAATGCGCTATCAATTCCTTCCAAAACAGACTCAAAGCAGTCCCGCCTGGTGATTCTGGCAAAGCGTAGGGGATTCAGTGTATCTAAGCTTACATTGACACTGGATAAGCCTGCAGTCTTTAATGCGGCCGCCTTTTCCTTTAACAGGCACCCATTGGTGGTCATAGTCACATCCTGTATTCCCGGAATGGAGGTCAGTTCTTTGATCAAAACCTCTATGTCCTTTCTCACCAAAGGCTCTCCGCCCGTTACCTTTACTTTTCGGATACCAAGACGGGCGCCTGCCTTACAGATTCTTATGATTTCCTGGTAAGTAAGAATATCTTCATGGCGCAAAGGAATGACCCCCTCCTCTGGCATGCAGTAAAGGCACCTTAAATTGCACCTGTCCGTAACGGAAATCCTGATATAATCAATGGTTCTGTTACAGCTGTCTTTCATGATCTACTCCCTCTGTCATCAGAATCCTTTTCGTAGAGTCCGCTTTTACCGCCATCCTTTTTTATCAGGCAGATGCCGCCCATGGCCATTCCACGGTCCATTGCCTTACACATATCGTAAATAGTCAGCAGCGCTATATTTACTCCGGTCATGGCTTCCATCTCCACTCCGGTCTTTCCCTGGGTCTTGACGGTACAGACCGCCTCTACCGAAAGCGTATCCTGATGAAGCACAAACTCCACCGCGCATTTTGTAAGCATCAGTCCATGGCATAAGGGTATCAGCTCAGAGGTCCTCTTTGCTCCCATGATCCCTGCCACCCTGGCCACTCCCAGGACATCTCCTTTTTTGGCGCTGCCAAAGGAAATGGCACTGAAAACTTCTTCATTGACTGTAATAAACCCATGTGCAACTGCTATCCTGTCTGTCTCAGCCTTCTCACCTACGTCCACCATGCGGGCATTTCCCTGTTCATCAAAATGTGTAAGTCCCTTCATATTCTGCCTCCTGCTGAATCAGGCGGATATTCCTCCATACCCAACTGATCCACATATTCAAGGTTAAAAGACATGTTCTTTTTAACCGTTACCTAACAGTATTTACCACCCCTTACCAAACCCACAGTTTGGATAATAACAGACATCACAGGAAAGACAAAGTCCTCCCTTTCCCAGCTTGTCCAGATCTTCCTTTGCCACCGGATCATCAGCCATAAGCCTTGGCAGCACCAGATCAAATACCGTCCTCTTGGAGTACATGACGCATCCAGGAAGCCCTGCTATTGGTATGTTCTTCCCGTTCTTTCTGTAATAAGAAAGCAAGAACATGGCTCCGGGAAGGACGGGAGCGCCATAGGATATCACTTCTGCTCCTGTATTGCGGATAGCAAGAGGTGTCTTGTCATCCGGATCAACACTCATTCCTCCGCTGACAAGGACCATATCAGCCCCCCGCCGGATAAGCTCAAGAATCGCTTCTGTAGTGTGCTCCGGTATATCATCCGTGATCGTCTGACCCAGAATCTCTCCTCCAAACTCTTCCACCTTTGCCTTTAGGACAGGGCCAAAGGAATCTTTAATCCTTCCGTGATAAACCTCGCTTCCAGTGGTCACCAGACCTACCTTTTTATCTGAAAAAGGAAGTATGGAAAAGATCTTCTTTCCGCCGCAAATATCTTTGACAGCTTCCATCTTTTCCTTTTCAATGACAAGAGGAATAATCCTGGTTCCACATAGCTTGTCCCCAGGCTCTACGGTCGTATTGGGATGTCTGGAAGCAATCATCATGTTTCCCAGACTGTTTATTTTATCCAAAAGCCCGGTATCTATTTTTAAAAGGCCCCGGACTGTTGCTTTCAATTCAATTTTGCCTTCCTTTACCTCTCCCCTGTCCATATTGTCATTTAAACAGAGGCTGCAAAGGATTTCGGCTGCTTCATTTTCATGATACAGGGAATCATCCTTTTCCCATACAAAAATATGTTCTTTTCCCATGGACAAAAGCACTGGTATATCTTCCTCAGTAACTATATGGCCTTTCCTGAATCTTGCATCCTTTATGACTCCAGGTATGATCTGGGTCATATCATGGCAGAGCACCTGTCCTGCCGCATCTGTGGTTTTAATTTCTTTCATATTCCCCTCTCCTTTCGTATCTGACGGAGTCTGTTATTCTCATGTGAGAATATCCCTCCTGCAAAAATTTCCATGGTTCTTCATTATATCATCAGGGAAAATATTTGTAAAATAATTCTTCTGCTGCCGCCTCCACTGCTTCAGAAAAGGCCAGATACTGCTCTAAGAATGTTTTTCCTTGCGGGGTCAAAACGGTAGTGCCTCCGTTTTCTCCTCCCCTTCGCCCTTCCATCAGGGAAAATCCCAGATCTTTTTCCGCCTTGTTGATGATCTTCCAGGCCTTAGAATAAGCCATATGAAGCTCCTGGCAGGCTGCCGAAAGGGATCCTCTCTCTCTCACAAGCTTCATTAATTCTACCACCCCTGGACCAAAATTTCGCTCCTCATAATAAACACGAAGCTTTAAATGATACTTCAGATTACTTCTCTGCTGCTTTTTTTCTTCCATTCTGATCCTTCTCTACGATACAAAAAACTAGTCATCACACAGTGTCCGCTCCATTCTTCCCCCAGGGCATCTGCAATTCGGACCCCATTGGCTATCCTGGACTTATTATCGGCTTTATTCAGCAAAATCCGGTACTCCATGGACTCCGCTCCCTTTCTGGTTCCCTGACTGCTTTTCAGTACCATGGCAGCCTGTGCCGGGGTGATCCGGCTATTTTCCAGCTGCCAGCCAAATACCTTTTCTGCAAGCTCCCACCGGAAACACTGCTCTTTCCAGGAGCCGCCGATGGCATCCAGCCCCGCGCAGCCAATAACCCCATAAGTACCATCTAAAATTACAGGCTCGCCATCCCTTGGAAGCTTCAGAGGCAGACGTTTTGCTCCGTCGGCCTCTATAAGAAGCACATCTGCAAAATCAGGCAGCAGCTCCATTTCCTTAAGATCCATGCCTTTTAACTTTCCCCCGCCTGCAGGCAGGCCTGTTACCAGAACCTGACCGCTGCAGCCGGAATTCCATTTTTCCCGGCCCTTAAGAAATTCCTCAAGGGTCTCAGCCCGGTCTGCCAGCACTACATCCCGGTCCTCAGGATAAAAGATATGAGTACTGGTGGTAACCAGCACGTGTTTTCCCATTCCAGCCAGTTCATCAGCCAGGGCAAACATTGCGCTGGTCTTACCACCTCCGCCGGTAAAGGAAAGAACCATATGTTCCTTAAGCGGAAAACCCAGAGCTTCCCACAGGGAAGCCCTCCTTGTCACCCCCGGCCGGCCTTCTTTGTCTTTCATGGTATAAACACGTTTCACTCCCATTAGTACAGCTCCATACGCCTTTTTCTAGGGACATAGGAACCTGTTTTCTCCAAAACCACCTGACCATCTTTGGCAGCCAGATTACCTTTTAAGAATACAAGCTCCGCCCTTCCCTTAACATCAGTTCCTTCAAAAGGACTGTAATCCACATTTGCCACTTGATTTTCCACGGAAATGGTCCACTGGGTATCCGGGTTCCACACAACGATATCTCCATCACTTCCCGGAGCAATGGCTCCCTTCTGGGGATAAACGCCATAAAGCTTTGCCACATTTTCAGAGAGCAGCCTGCACATCTGCTCCAGCTTTAAGTTGTGCTCCAGAACTCCAAAGCTGTACATAAGAACCGGACGTGTTTCCACTCCGGGCATCCCGTTGGGAATCTTTGTAAAATCCTCTTTTCCAGCCGCCTTCTGGCTTGTGGTAAAGCTGCAGTGGTCCGTAGCAATGGTCTGTATATGATTCTTAAGTATTGCATTCCACAGCCTGATGCTGTCTTTTTCCTTCTTGATGGTAGGAGAAATTACATATTTGCTGCCTTCAAAGCCGGGAAGATCATAAACACTTTCATTCATAAGAAGGTACTGGGGGCAGGTTTCTAAATATATTTCCTGACCCCTCTCTCTGGCATATTTTACTTCCTGATAGCCCTCTCCAGAGCTTAAATGGACAATAATTACCGGAGTGTCAGCCAGGCCGGCTATTTTAAGCAACCTGCCGATTGCTTCCGCCTCTACCGGAGCGGGCCTTGTTCTTTTATGGGCACTGACAGATAAATTCCCTTTTGCTTTTTCCTCTTCTTTCAATGCCTCAATAAGGCCCATGTTCTCGCAGTGAATACCGGCAATTCCGCCTACTTCCTTCAGCCGCTTCAGTACCTGATAGATTTTCTTATCATTTAAGTACATTTCATCGTAGGTCATGTAAAGCTTAAAGGATGAAACACCGTTTTCAACAATCTCTTCCAATTCCTTTTTGATGTCAGGATTCCAGTCGGAGATAGCCAGATGAAAGCCATAATCACAGGAAGCATTTCCATCAGCTTTTTCATGCCAGTTGTCCAGCGCTTTCTTAAGGGTTTCCCCCTGATACTGTGTAGCAAAATCAATGATCATGGTGGTTCCGCCTGACAAAGCAGCCTTTGTTCCAGTTTCAAAATTATCCGCAGTTACTGTTCCTGCCACATGGAGGTCAAAATGAGTGTGTGCGTCGATAAATCCTGGAAACAGAAACTTCCCAGTTACATCAATGACCGTTGCTCCCTCTGCCTGGATGTCTGGTTCCACTGCCTGGATCTTTCCATTATCCATGAGAACATCTGCATGAATGGTGCCGCTTCCCGACACTACGGTTCCGCCCTTTAATAGTGTTTTCATAAACATCTACTTCCTTTCTTTTCGCTGTCTCGGTCTTTCACAGCCCTCTCTCTGGTTCCGTGTGATTGTTCTTTCATCTTTTCCCATCGCCTCAGGGCATAAGGGCAACCCTGAAAGGAATCCCATCTGCCAAGATTGAAAGGCGCAGGGAGAAAACTGCATCTCCAACTGCGCCGATTCATCTAAATTTCATTTTCTTAATACTTCAGGATATATCTATCCTAAAATATAATGATACTCTTTACAGACAGTTTCCATGACTTTTCTCAGCCCTTCCGGAATCACACTGTCCTTTTCACCGGCTTTCCATGTAAGAATATTTCCAAGGTACCGCACTTTGCAGGCAATCTCTTCCTTATTTAATACAACAAAGCCTTCGTTCTTGCTGTTTTCCATATCAGCCTCGTTAGCAAACAGGGTGAACTTATCTAAATATGGGGCACTGTCATATGGACAAAAACTCTTACAGTTTCCACATTCATTACACATATAATCCACATGAACGATCTGATGCATGGATAATCCAGGAATATTCAAGGCAAGGTTTGCACGGTTTGGACAGACCTCTGCGCAATTTTCACAGACATTGGAGCAGCCAAGGCATCTGGAGCCTTCCACTGTATATTCCTTGGTTCCTTCAAGGATTCCCCGCTTATCATAAATCTTGCCTAAATTGTCCACAGTATCATCAAAATCAACCGCTGCCTTTTTGCCTAAAATTGCCTCTGCTGCCATGCGTGCATCTCTCATAGCC
>JAEWRS010000552.1 GCA_023398855.1 Bacillota bacterium | reverse complement strand
CAGGAGGGGTAATCAATGAAAAAAAGATTGGCTGTATTTACAGCACTTGCTATGGCAATGGGGACGCTTACAGCTTGTGCAAATAAGGCGGAAGCACCTGCGCCGGCTGAAACCACGGCAGCAGCAAGCAGCAAGGCTTTGGAAACCACGAGTAGTCCAGGAGCCGGCAAGGTTTCCAAAGAGGGCAGACAGGAAATCACATTCTGGCACTATATGTCGGAGGATAAAGAAGGAAAATATGTGATTCAGGCTGTTGAGGAGTTTAACAATTCCCAGGATGATATTTATGTAACGGCTCAATATCTTCCCAGGGCAGAGCTTATGAAGCAGTATACCATTGGAGTTGTATCAGGGGAGCTGCCGGATTGCGGCATGGTGGATAATCCAGATCACAATTCTTACGCTTCTATGGGAGTTTTTGAGGACATAACCGACCTTTACAAGTCTTGGGCTGAGGCGGATTTCATGGAGGGCTCCATTAATTCCTGCTATTACGAGGGAAAGCTCTACGGCCTTCCCTGGGGAAACAACTGTCTGGGGCTTTTTTATAACAGAGAGCTGTTAAATGCCGCGGGCGTTGAGGTACCGACCACGTGGTCGGAGTTGGAAGCGGCCTGTGAAAAGCTGACAACGGATAAGAGAAAAGGGCTGGCGATCTCAGCGATAGGAAATGAGGAAGGGACCTTCCAGTATATGCCATGGCTTTTGTCTTCCGGTGGAAGTGTAACAGATTTAACTTCAAAAGGCTCAAAGAAATCCATGTCCTTTTTACAGGGCATGATCGAAAAGGGTTACATAAGCAGAGAGTGCGTGAACTGGACCCAGGCCGATGCGGAAAAGCAGTTTGCATCAGGCCAGGCGGCGATGATGATCAACGGACCGTGGCAGTTTTCCAGTCTGGAACAGGATGCCCCGGGCCTTGATTACAGGGTATCAAAGGTTCCGAAAGCGGATGACGGTGTTTATGCATCCGTGCTGGGAGGAGAAAATCTGGCCATCTGCAAGAATGCCAATATAGAGGCATCATGGAAATTCCTGACCTGGATGTCAAGCAAAGAGAAATCTCAGGAAATCTGTAAGGCAATGGGCAGGTTTTCTCCAAGAGCTGACGTGGATATTCAGGTGATGTTTGCCGATGATCCTTTAAATTCCGTATTTGCAGAAGTCATGCCGGATGCTCAGTCAAGAGGACCGTCACCAGACTGGCCTGAAATATCTGCAGCGATCTTTACGGCCCAGCAGGAAGTATTTACCGGCCAGAAGGATGTGGATATGGCAATGACTGATGCCCAGGTGAAGATAGACAAAATAAAGGCTCAGTAAGATATAAGTGAAATGGTCTCATCCCATATACAATGCTCCATTGTGTTGTGGTGAGACTTTTTCTACATAAAGGTAAGGGAAAGGAGAAGCTGCGGATGAAATTGACCAGAAGGGAAAGACAGGAGCTTTTGTTTGGATACTGCCTGATATTGCCTGCTGTTATATATATGCTGATCTTTATCGGGTATCCCATTGTTTATAACTGGGCCATCAGCTTTCAGGATGTGACTGCAAAAACCTTGGGAAGTAAAGTAAGGGAATTTGCAGGTCTTAAAAATTACAAAGCAATTTTTGCAGAAATAACATTCCGGCAATCACTGCTGCACACACTGGTCTATACGGTGGGCTGTCTGTTGATACAATTTTCATTTGGCTTTCTGTTTGCTGTTTTTTTTGCCAGGAAATTTACACTTTCAAAATATATCAGAGGATTTATTGTGATCAGCTGGATGCTTCCGGTTACAGTCACAGCCCTGGTCTTTAAGTTTATGTTTGCTGAAGGGAACGGCATTGTCAATACGGTTTTAATGAGCCTGCATATTATTAATAAGCCCATTGGCTGGCTTCTTAAGGGGGATACCGCAATGCTTTCACTGATCATTGCCAATTCCTGGGTGGGGATTCCTTTTAATATGCTTTTGCTCACCACTGGGTTAAATAATATTCCCGGGGACATTTATGAGGCAGCGTCCATTGACGGGGCCGACGGGATCCAGAGGTTTTTCCGGATAACCATACCCTTATTAAAACCCACCATCATGTCAGTTCTTGTCCTGGGCTTTGTGCTCACTTTTAAGGTATTTGATCTGGTATATGTCATGACAGGGGGAGGACCTGTTACAGCGACAGAGGTTTTGTCTACCTATTCCTACAAGCTGTCCTTTCAGCTGTTTCACTTTGGGGAAGGTGCGGCGGTTGCCAATATGCTGTTCCTTTGCCTGTTCCTTGTTGCGCTGGTTTATTTAAGAACCATTTCCAAAGAAGAAGTTATGTAAACTTAAAAACATGAAAAACCACGCAGAAAGGAGAGGTGCGCATTGAAGAAGATCCCTGTCACATATAAGCAGAAGAATATCTTATTATGCCTGATAGCCATATTAATCGCCTGTGTATTTTTATTTCCTCTTTACTGGATCGTTGTTAATTCCTTTAAGCTGGACAGTGAAATCTTTGCAGGCACTCCCACATTATGGCCCAGGGAATTCACCCTAAGGGCTTATGAAGATCAGCTGGGGAATCTGCAGACAACAATGAAAAATTCCGTGATCATTGCCTGCGGCTCCATGATTTTGTCCCTGTGCCTGGGGGTTCCCGCTGCATATGGTCTTGCCAGGTACCGGGTAAAAGGGATGAAATTATTTATTCTGGTATTTTTACTCACCCAGATGCTTCCCGCCTCCCTGGTACTTACCCCTTTATTTCTGATCTTTTCAAGCCTGGGGATATTGAATTCTTATTTAGCCCCCATATTGTCAACTGCTACCATATCCATACCGTTTATCGTGCTCATGCTTCGTCCCGGCTTTTTAAGCATACCGGCGGAGCTTGAGGATGCCGCCAGAATCGACGGCTGCAGCGGGGCCGGAGCTTTTTTCCGCATTGCGGTACCAATATCCAAACCAACTGTAATTACGGCGTCATGCTTTAGCTTTGTTTTTGCATGGAATGATCTGGCATATTCCATGACCTTTAATACAAAGGAAACCATGCGGCCCATGACATCGGCCATTTATACGTTTATGAACCAGTATGGCACAAAGTGGAACAGCATTATGGCATATGGCGTGCTTCTGATTTTGCCAAGCTGCCTGATTTTTGTCACCATGCAGAAATACATTGTAGAAGGTATGACAAGCGGTTCCGTAAAGGGATAGCTGATTAAAAGGAGCAAAAGAAAATGAATGTTTTCAGAAAAGAAAATAACTGCCTGAAATACCATTACGATGCAGAAGAGCTTTGGATCGAGCCATGGGGAGAAAACAGTTTTCGCGTGAGAGCTGCCAAAATGGCTGAAATGCCAAAGGATAACTGGGCATTGTCCGTTGAAACAGAGGATATCACGCCTGAGATCAAAATAGAAAAGGACTATGCGGGCATTAAAAACGGAAAGCTTGAGGCCAGGATCTCCAGGTATGGAAAATTGACTTTTTTCAACCAGAGGGGGGAAGTGCTGCTGGATGAATATTTAAGAAACCGGTTGGATGTGTTTGCTGACTACTGCAGCGCCCTGGAGGTGGAGGCAAGAGAGTTAAGACCCATTCCAGGAGGGGATTATCATTTATCCATGCGCTTTGTATCCGACCCAAAAGAAAAAATATACGGCATGGGCCAGTATCAGCAGCCCTACCTGAATTTAAAAGGCACTGACTTAGAGCTGGCACAGAGAAACTCTCAGGCAAGTGTGCCCTTTGCCATATCCTCTCTGGGCTATGGCTTCCTATGGAACAACCCGGCAGTGGGAAGAGTCATATTCGGTAAAAATATCACAACCTGGGAGGCGTATTCTGCCAAGGGGCTGGATTACTGGATCACGGCAGAAGATACACCTGCTAAAATAGAAGAGTCATATGCAAAAGTTACGGGAACGGTTCCCATGATGCCGGAGTATGCCATGGGGTTCTGGCAGTGCAAGCTGCGGTATCAGACTCAGGAGGAGCTTTTAGAGGTAGCAAGAGAGTATAAGAAAAGAGAGCTTCCTATTTCCGTCATTGTCATTGATTATTTTCATTGGCCATTGCAGGGAGAGTGGAAATTTGATTTAAAATACTGGCCCGACCCGGATGCCATGATAAAGGAATTAGAGGGAATGGGAATCCGGCTTATGGTATCCATATGGCCCACCGTCGATTACCGCAGTGAAAATTTTCAGGAAATGAAAGAAAAGGGATACTTGATCCGGACGGACAAAGGATTCCGGATAGCAATGGATTTTCAGGGAAATACGGTCCATTTTGATGCGACCAATCCAAAGGCAAGGGAATATGTGTGGGAAAAGGCAAAGAAAAACTATTATGATAAGGGAATCCGTATATTCTGGCTTGATGAAGCAGAGCCGGAATACAGCATTTATGATTTTGATAATTACCGTTATTACTTGGGACCCAATGTGCAGATCGGCAATATTTATCCGGCCATGTATGCCAAGACCTTTTTTGATGGCATGAAAGCAGAAGGGCAGGAGGGCATTATTAACCTGCTTCGCTGTGCATGGGCCGGTTCCCAGAGGTACGGTGCCCTCGTCTGGTCAGGGGATATTCATTCCAGCTTTAAAAGCCTTAAAAATCAGCTGGCAGCAGGGCTTAACATGGGAATCGCAGGAATTCCATGGTGGACTACGGATATCGGGGGATTTCATGGAGGAAATCCAAAGGATCCGGCATTTCAGGAGCTTCTGATCCGTTGGTTTGAATACGGTACGTTTTGTCCGGTTATGCGCCTTCACGGGTACCGGGAACCATTAAAGGAACCAATGGGAACGGAAGGCGGTGCTGCTTGTGTTTCAGGCGCTGATAATGAGGTATGGTCCTTTGGGGAGGAAGCTTATGAAATCTGCAGGACGTATCTGCAGCTGAGAGACCGTATGAAACCATATATTACGGAATTAATGGAGGCAGCACATTTAAAAGGCACTCCTGTCATGCGCCCTCTTTTTTACGATTTTCCGAAAGACCAACAGTCCTGGGAAGTGGAAGATGAGTATCTCTTTGGCCCTGATGTTCTTGTTGCTCCCATCCTTTATGCTGATATGAGGAAAAGAACGGTGTATCTGCCAAAGGGGAGTATCTGGAAGGACTATTGGACGGGGGAGACAATGGAAGGCGGCAGAACAATCCAAGCGGATGCCCCTCTTCACAGGCTTCCGGTATTCACAAGAAATAACCGCTGTTTTTAAACAGACTGGAAAGGAAAGGGGTATAAGCCGTGAAGTTTACAAATGGCTACTGGCGGATCAGGGAAGAAATAGATCCGGTCTATGCAGTGGAATGCTATGAGTGGGAACACAATGATGACCAGGTGACAGTCTATGCTGCAACAAAGCATATGGGTGACCGGGGGGACACGCTGAATCAGCCGCTGCTCACCGTGACGTTTTCAAGTCCAATGGAAAATGTCATCAAAGTATCTGCCGTGCATTTTAAGGGGGCAGCTTATAAAGGACCCCATTATGAGGTGGCGGAACATAAGGGGGATTTTATATCCATAACAGAGGATGATGAAAAAATAATATTCACATCCGGAAGGACCAGCGCTGTCATATATCAATCTGCAAACGGCTGGAAGGTGGAGTTTAAAGATGGAGACCGGCTGCTGACGGAGAGTGGTTACCGAAATCTCGCTTATATGAAAAACAGGGAGACAAAGAAGAATTACATGGTGGAGCAGCTGCTCCTGGATGTGGGAGAATATGTTTACGGTCTGGGTGAACGGTACACACCATTTATTAAGAATGGCCAGACCGTTGAAATCTGGAACGAGGATGGAGGAACGGCATCTGAGCAAACTTACAAAAATGTTCCCTTTTATATTACCAATAAAGGCTATGGGGTGTTTGTGGGACATCCCGGAGATGTGCATTTTGAAGTAGGAAGCGAGAAGGTAGAACGGGTCCAGTTCAGTGTACAGACAGAGAGGCTGGATTATTATATCCTCAATGGGCAGACACCAAAGAAAACCGTGCAGCTGTATACGGAGCTTACGGGAAAACCGGCATTGCCCCCTGCCTGGTCCTTCGGATTGTGGCTGACAACATCATTTACAACAAGCTATGATGAGGCAACTGTTACCAGCTTTATCCAGGGCATGGCAGACAGGGATATCCCTTTGCATACCTTCCATTTCGACTGTTTCTGGATGAAAGGGTATGAATGGTGCGGCTTTGAGTGGGATAAGAATACATTTCCTGATCCAGAGGGTATGTTAAGGCGTTTCAAAGAGCGGGGGCTGCATATCTGCCTCTGGATCAACAGCTACATTGCCCAGAAATCAGCATTATTTGAGGAAGGTCTGGGAAATGGATATTTCGTAAAAACCCTTGATGGTGATACCTGGCAGTGTGACCGGTGGCAGGCGGGCATGGCTTTGGTGGACTTTACCAATCCAATGGCATGCAAATGGTATCAGGATAAGCTGGAGAAGCTTATTGATATGGGAGAGGACACCTTTAAAACTGATTTTGGGGAAAGAATCCCGGTTACCGGTGTGAAGTATTATGACGGTTCGGATACGGTCAAAATGCATAATTACTATACTTATCTTTATAATAAGACTGTTTTTGAACTTCTGGAAAAAAAGCTGGGAAAAGGTAAGGCCCTGGTATTTGCAAGATCAACGGCAGCGGGAGGACAGAAGTTTCCTGTTCACTGGGGTGGTGACTGTATCGCCACCTATCCGTCCATGGCAGAAGATTTAAGGGGTGGATTGTCTTTATCCCTTGGAGGATACGGCTATTGGAGCCATGATATCGGAGGGTTTGAACAAACTGCTTCCGCAGACGTTTATAAGCGGTGGTGTGCATTTGGCCTTTTGAGTTCTCACAGCAGACTGCATGGTTCCTCATCCTACCGGGTTCCATGGTTGTTTGATGATGAGGCCTGTGATGTATTAAGGAGGTTCGTGAAGCTGAAGTGTACTCTGATGCCTTATCTTTACAGCCAGGCAGTCAAGGCACATAAAGAAGGAATCCCCATGATGCGTCCCATGTTTCTTGAATTTCCGGATGACCTTACCTGTGAAACCCTGGATAAGCAGTATATGCTGGGGGACTCCCTAATGGTGGCACCGGTGATGAAAGGAAACGGAGAGGTTTCTTACTACCTGCCGGAAGGAACATGGACAAATTACCTGACAGGAGAGGTGAAAACAGGTGGCAAATGGTATAGGGAAATCTTTGATTATTTCCATCTTCCTCTTATGGTGAGAGAAAATACGGTTTTGGCAGTTGGGAAATGTGAAGAAAGACCGGATTATGATTATACGGAAGGAACGCTGTTAAAATTGTATCAGATCAGGGAAGGGTCTGAATGCCACTTTGTGATTCCCCATGAAAATGGCAGGGAGACCATGAA
>JAEWRS010000467.1 GCA_023398855.1 Bacillota bacterium | reverse complement strand
GAGCATGACACGGGAACAATATTGGAACAATATGAAATATTTCCTGGATGCAGTGATCCCCTATGCGGAAAAGTATGATATAAAAATGGCGATTCACCCGGACGATCCGCCCTGGCCTCTTTATGGGCTGCCAAAAGTCATTACCAATGCAGAAAATATCAGGACCTTTCTGGCTTTAAACAATAGCCCCTATAATGGGCTCACCTTGTGTACGGGAAGCCTGGGAAGTGATTTAAGCAATGACCTTCCGGCCATCATGGGGGAATTTGGAAGTATGAAACGAATCCATTTTGCCCACATAAGGAATGTGCGCCATATTTCGGAAAAGGACTTTGACGAAGCAGCCCACCTTTCTTCCTGCGGGGATTTGGATATGTTTGCCATTATGGAGGCTTTGTATGAGTCAGGTTTTGAAGGATATATCCGGCCGGACCACGGCCGCATGATCTGGGGAGAACAGGCCCGCCCGGGATATGGGCTTTACGATCGTGCCATTGGGGCGAATTATCTGCTGGGTCTTTGGGAAGCTATTGATAAAATCCATAAAAATAAAAAATAGGAGGCATGGATTTATGAAACTGAATCAATCCTGTTTAACAAACCGGGAGGCCTGGGAAAAGGCTTCCATAAAGCTGCCGGACTTTGACTGGAAGAATATGATAAAGGCCACGGAGGAATCACCCAGATGGATCCATTTTGGGGCAGGAAATATTTTCCGGGGATTTATTGCAGTTCTGCAGCAGCGCCTTCTTGAAGAAGGCCTTGAGGAGAGCGGCATCATAGCGGCAGATACCTTTGATTATGATATCATTGATAAAATATACACTCCCTTTGATAATATGACCATGATGGTCAGCTTAAAACCTGATGGAACCTTGGACCGGGAAGTAATTGCCAGCGTTGCTAGGGGCGTAAAAGCTGATGTGGGCAATGAACTGGATTTCGGTTACCTGGCGGAAGTTTTTGGTAAACAGTCGCTTCAGATGGTCAGTTTTACCATTACGGAAAAAGGATATGCCTTGAAAAACTTCCGGGGAGAGTTTTTTCCTGTGGTGGAAAAAGACATGGAGGACGGTCCGGAAAAGGCCAGCCATGCCATGAGTGTGGTAACCGCCCTTCTCCTAAAACGGTACCTTGCAGGCGGGTTTCCCCTGGCACTGGTAAGCATGGACAATTGCAGCCATAACGGAGAGAAATTAAAAGACAGTATTGTTTCCATTGCAAAAGCCTGGACAGAAAAAGGTTATGCGCCGGAAGGGTTCCTGGCCTGGATCAGTGATGAAAATAAGGTTTCCTTCCCCTGGTCCATGATCGATAAGATCACGCCCCGGCCTGCAAAAGAGGTGCAGCTGTCATTGGAAGAAGCAGGCTTAGAAGACATGGCACCCATCATTACCAGCAAAAACACGTACATTGCACCCTTTGTCAATGCGGAGATCCCACAGTATCTGGTAGTGGAAGACTGTTTTCCAAACGGCAGGCCAAAGCTTGAAAAGGCAGGAGTATATTTCACAGACAGAGACACGGTAAACCGCACGGAACGCATGAAAGTCACCACCTGTTTAAATCCCCTGCACACAGCTTTGGCGGTATTTGGCTGCCTGCTGGGGTATAAAAGCATTGCAGCAGAAATGAGAGATGGGGATTTAAAATCGCTTGTGGAGATAATTGGTTATAAAGAGGGGCTGCCGGTGGTTACTGACCCGGGGATTTTAAGCCCCGAGGACTTCATCAGAGAGGTGATAGAATATCGTCTGCCTAATCCGTTTATCCCTGATGCGCCTCAGAGAATTGCAACGGATACAAGCCAGAAGATCCCTATTCGCTTTGGTGAAACCATAAAGGCTTATCTTGCAGATGATCAGCTGGATGTGCAGACTCTGACCGCTATTCCTCTGGCCATTGCCGGCTGGATCCGTTATCTTCTGAGCGTGGATGACGAAGGCAATCTCATGGAGGTGAGCAGTGATCCCATGCTTTCAGAGCTAAAGGAGCAGTTAAAAGGAATTAAGCTGGGAGAAAAACCAGAGGAAAAGGAAGGGCTTGAAGAAATCTTGTCAAATCCTGTTCTTTTTGGAACTGATTTGGTTTCTGCCGGACTTTCCGATAAGATTGAAACCATGCTTTTTGAAATGCTTATGGGACCCGGAGCAGTGAGGAAAACTCTGCACAAGTATGTAAAAGACGTATTATAATAAAAGGGAGCCGCTGATTCTGGATTGTAATCAACGGCTCCTTATGTTAAAATGATTCTGTCGGAAAAAGAACCGGGAAGGTGGACAAGGCCATGAACATACAGATTTTTGGAACTGGAAAATGCTTTGATACCAAGAAGGCGGAACGATATTTCAAAGAACGGGGAATCAAGTACCAGTATATCGATATGAAAGAAAAGGGGCTAAGTAAGGGCGAGTACAATGGAGTGAAGCAAGCGGTAGGAGGACTTGATGCCATGCTGGATGAAAACTGCAGGGACAGGGAGGCATTAGCTCTGATTAAGTACATTTCCGATGAAGATAGAGATGAAAAGATCTTGGAGAACCAGAACGTGCTGAAGACTCCGATTGTCAGAAATGGAAGACTGGCTACGGTGGGCTACCAGCCCCAAGAGTGGAAGAATTGGAATTAGGGATTTGCATGCAGAAAGAAGGTAAGGAGATAACAGGATGAAAGAGCCGGAGAAAAATCAGAAATGGGTATTTAATAAGGAGATAGAAGGAGTATCGGCTGCGGAAGGCGTTGTCAGAAAGGTTCTGGCATATTGTGATGGTGTGATGTGTGTGGAAAACCAGTTTGAAAAGGGTGCGATAGGAAAGCTTCACAGCCACCCGCATACTCAGATCACCTATGTTGCCAGCGGAAGATTTGAATTCACCATTGGAGATGAAAAAAAGGTAGTAGAGGCAGGAGACAGTCTCTTAAAACAGGATGGAATTGAGCACGGATGCGTTTGCCTGGAAAAGGGGATACTGGTTGATATTTTTACACCAATGAGAGAAGATTTTATTTCTAAAAATTAATTTCTGGACAAGTATTATAAATCTATTGATAAAAATGGTATTATATGCTATAAAGAAAGCACAGTGAAGTTAAAGGAGGTGAATAGGGATGAGTAAATATGTTTGTGAGCCATGCGGATATGTGTACGACCCTGAAATCGGTGATCCGGATTCTGGTATTGAACCAGGTACTGCTTTTGAAGATTTACCTGAGGACTGGGTTTGCCCAGTTTGTGGTGTTGGTAAGGATATGTTTGTTGAAGAGTAAGATTGCGGCAGTTTTGCCGGCAAGAAAACCTTCAGGCTGTCGGCAGAATGTGCCGGGTCTGAAGGTTTTTTGCTTTAGGTCCACCCAGGTAGGGGATGGCCGGGGTGTGATTGTATGCTTCCATTTTACTTATATATTAGAGGTAGTGTGTAGTTTTCATTATAATAAATGGAATGTCAGGACAAGGGATGCAAATACAATGGAGACCATGGAAGTAAGCTTGATAAGAATGTTGATGGACGGACCGGAAGTATCCTTAAAAGG
Source organism: Bacillota bacterium (assembly GCA_023398855.1). GTDB lineage: Bacteria > Bacillota > Clostridia > Lachnospirales > Lachnospiraceae > Lacrimispora. The sequence goes on along the minus strand of JAEWRS010000467.1, from coordinate 3,222 downwards.
ATCTCCTACGGTATCTCCCACTACAGCGGCCTTATGCTGGCTGCTTCCCTTTCCTCCATGGGCACCCTGTTCAATATATTTCTTTGCATTATCCCAGGCGCCTCCGGAGTTTGCCATCATGACTGCCAGAACAAAACCGGTGACAGTATTGCCGGCAAGAAGAGCTGAAACACCTTCCGGCCCTAATAAAAGGCCGATAACGATAGGAATGACTACAGCGATCAAGGCTGGTGCGATCATCAGTTTTTGTGCTGATTTTGTACACATATCCACGCAGGCTGCATAATCTGGTTCGGTTTTTCCTTCCATAATGCCTGCAATGGTCTGAAATTGACGGCGGACCTCCAATACAATGGATTGCGCGGCCTTTCCTACGGCCTCCATGGTTAGGGCTGCAAACAGAAACGGCAATACCCCGCCAATTAACAATCCTACCAGCACCTTGGGATTGGTTATGGTTAAATCCAGGTTTAAGTTTGGTTGTATCTGGTGTACTTTATCAACATAAGATGCGATCAGAGCAAGCGCGGTCAATGCAGCAGAACCAATGGCAAAGCCCTTTCCTGTAGCAGCGGTTGTATTGCCAAGAGAGTCAAGGGCATCAGTTCTCTGCCGGACCGAAGCATCCATATGTGTCATTTCAGCGATGCCGCCGGCATTATCAGCAATAGGTCCGTAGGCATCTGTAGCCAGCGTAATGCCCAGAGTAGACAGCATTCCCACTGCAGATAGTCCAATGCCATAAAGTCCCAGGTTAAAATCACCGGCGCCTCCGGAACAATAGTAGCTTACCAGTACAGAAATGCTGACAATCACAACCGGTGCCACTGTGGAAAGCATGCCAAGAGATAATCCGCTTATAATGACTGTTGCTGCACCGGTTTCACTGGATTGAGCTATTTTTTGTGTCGGGCTGTATGTATCGGATGTGTAATATTCAGTAATTGCACCGATCAACACTCCTGAAATCAGTCCGGAGAGAACAGCAGCATAAAGTCCCATATGGTCAGGAAGAAGCATTTTAATGATAAAATACGCCGCAATAATAATAATCACTGCACTGATATAAGTACCTGTTCTAAGTGCCTTAAGAAGATTTTTCTGGGAGGCGCCTTCCTCTGTCTTTACAAAAAAAGTACCGATAACAGATGCAATAACCCCCAGTGCTGCCAGCAGCATTGGTATGGATACACCTTTGGTCCCGTATCCGGCAGCAACTGCAAGGGCAGCCGTTGATACAATAGAACCTACATAAGATTCATAAAGATCAGCCCCCATCCCGGCCACGTCTCCTACATTATCTCCTACATTATCTGCAATAACTGCTGGATTACGGGGATCATCTTCAGGAATACCTGCTTCCACTTTCCCTACCAGATCAGCTCCCACATCAGCAGCCTTGGTAAAGATACCACCGCCAACTCTGGCAAAAAGAGCCATACTGGATGCACCCATTCCAAAGGTCAGCATATTTGCGGTGATTTCCGTTATGCGCTGGTCTGCAGGAAGATTATGAAATGCCGCATTTAAGATGAAATACCAAATAGAAAGATCCAAAAGTCCCAGTCCTACCACAGTAAAGCCCATTACAGAACCGGCTGAGAAGGCCACTTGAAGTCCCTTGTTTAAACTTTTTGAAGCTCCTTCTGCGGTTCTGCAGTTTGCCATAGTTGCAGTGCGCATGCCTATGAATCCAGATAGACCGGAGAAAAAACCACCCGTTAAAAATGCGAACGGGGTGAAAAAGCTTAGAAAGCCATTAAAAGCCATGATTAATAAAATAAAAAATACTGCAATAAAAAATATTGCGACTCCTGAATACTGGCGTTTCAAATAGGCATTTGCCCCTTTTCGTACAGCCTCAGAGATCTTGACCATTTCTGCATTTCCCACCGGCTGCTTTTTGACACGAAGGAACATAATCCAGGCAAAGACAATCCCCAACAATGACCCCATTGATACAAAATAAATTGCATCCATTTCTTCATACCTCCCTTTTATATTTTGATTACTCCATTATAGTACCAATTAATATGTATTTACAACAGATAAATAAGCAAATTTACTAATAAAGCAGCACACTTTAATTAATTTTCATAATTAATCAAAAAAAAAGTTATATTTTTTAAAATTTCCCTCCCTTATTTTTAATGGAATAAAAAAAAACCTGTCTCTCATTTCTGAGAGGCAGGGGAGTTTAGGCTAACGATTCATTTTTAGAAAAGTACTGGTTTTGTCCTGTTAAGAATGGTGATTAATACAGCAATTAACCTACACCCGGTCCTTTGGCTTAAGAGGAAGGAGGAGGGACTACAGTTGTTTCGTTCTGGTTGTTTGTTTCCTGGTTGGTTTGTGCTGGATGGGTAAATGTTGACTTTCCGGCTTTTTGCAGATATTCCATGATCCCTTTTGCATCAGCCTCTCCCAGGGCTTTGTACTGCTCCTCCGTTGACAGGAAAAGAGTCAGATCGCTGGTGTGGTTGATAAAACCATGTTCAATAATAAAGCCACGTAGTCCATACATCTGGGAATAGCGGGGGATTGCATAATAATCAGCCTGGCTTCCGTCTGGAAACAAGGTTCCGTTTTCAGAATCCCGGAGGATGAGACCACGGTTATGAAGACCCAGAGTGCTAAGCTGTTTTAAAATGGTATTGGCTGCATCCTGGGACTGGAGGGCCAGATCATTGTTATAGCGGCCTGTCCTGGGAGCCATAGAGCTTGCGCCATAGGCATTTTTGATTGTACCATTCCCCAAAGCCGAGTCAATATGCTGACTTACAAAAAGGTCCGCCTGGACTGAGGAGGCAAAAGCAGCGCGCTGGTCAAGAGGAACGGTTGTCTCTGCGCTGTCCTTTGTTAAATAAACGGTATAGTTGGAAAATTGGTCCAGATACTGTTTCGTGTAGGAAGCAATCTTCATTGTGATCTCATCTTCATAATAGGTGATTCCGTTATATTCAAAGTGGCATCCGGAATAATGTCCTCCGGTCTTTCCGTGACCAGGGTCCAGAACAACTACAAAATTAGAGTTGTTTTTCATGCCAGGACCTATTTCAGGGGCAGTTATTTTCGGGATAGGAGGTGCAAAGGCCGGTCCGATTTCTTCTTCTGCCCATGAAACGGAAGAGGAAACTGCGGAAATCAGAATGGTAAGGAAAAAGGCCTTTGAGGCAGCTGTCAGTAAATTTTTTAATTGTGTCATGATGGATCCTCCAGAAT
>JAEWRS010000386.1 GCA_023398855.1 Bacillota bacterium | reverse complement strand
CGGATATGCTTGCATATCCGTAACCCCTTCCAGTCTTTTGGCGAAGCAACCGCGAATGAGGGACTGAAAGTCCCGAATTTGCGGTTGTGGATTCTGCCGCAGGCAGAATCTGATTATTCTCCCTGTGGAGCAGCATAATCAAACTTTTTTAATTGCGTGCAGATCAGTAGTTTCGGCATCTTCTACTGTTAATATATATTATTAATCCAAAAAAGGAGATACCAGTATGTACAAGAGTTTTAGTATGGAGCTGGCCGGCAGAACATTGACCGTTGATGTCGGCAGAGTAGCAAAGCAGGCAAGCGGCGCGGCACTCATGCATTATGGAGATACCGTTGTATTAGCCACTGCCACTGCTTCCGATAAGCCAAGGGATGGAATTGACTTCTTCCCCCTTAGTGTAGAATATGAAGAGAAATTATACGCCGTAGGAAAGATTCCCGGCGGTTTCAACAAAAGAGAGGGAAAAGCATCTGAAAATTCCATTCTGACTTCCCGTGTAATTGACCGTCCCATGAGACCCCTGTTTCCAAAGGATTACCGCAACGATGTAACCTTAGATAACATCGTTATGTCGGTAGACCAGGACTGCAGTCCGGAACTGACGGCTATGTTAGGCTCTGCCATTTCTGCCTGCATTTCCGATATTCCCTTTGACGGTCCCTGTGCTTCCACCCAGATCGGTCTGGTAGACGGAGAGCTTGTAGTAAACCCGACCCAGGCTCAGAAGCAGGTTTCTGATATGGCCCTTACAGTGGCTTCCACAAGAGACAAGGTTATCATGATTGAGGCCGGAGCAAATGAAGTGTCCGAAGATAAGATGATCGAGGCCATTTTCAAAGCTCATGAAGTAAATCAGGAGATCATTAAATTCATCGACACCATTGTGGCAGAATGCGGAAAGCCAAAGCATGAATACACCAGCTGCGCAGTGCCGGAAGAGTTATTTGCTGCCATTAAGGAAATCGTCGCTCCGGAAGAGATGGAGGTTGCCGTATTTACCGATGAAAAGCAGGTAAGAGAAGATAACATCCGTAGAATCACCAAGAAGCTGGAAGAAGCCTTTGCAGAAAAGGAAGAATGGCTGTCCGTATTAGGAGAAGCTATTTACCAGTACCAGAAAAAGACTGTACGCAAGATGATCTTAAAAGACCACAAGCGTCCGGATGGCCGTGCCATGAATCAGATCCGCCATCTGGCAGCAGAAATCGATATGCTTCCAAGAGTGCATGGTTCCGCTATGTTCACCCGCGGTCAGACCCAGATTTTAAATATCTGTACCCTGGCTCCATTATCAGAAAGCCAGAGATTAGACGGCATCGATGATATGGAAAAATCAAAGAGATATATGCACCACTATAATTTCCCATCCTTCTCTGTTGGAGAGACAAGACCTTCCAGAGGACCGGGACGCCGGGAGATCGGTCATGGCGCGCTGGCAGAAAGAGCATTGATCCCTGTGCTTCCATCCGAAGTAGAATTCCCATATGCCATCCGTACTGTTTCCGAGACAATGGAATCCAATGGTTCCACTTCTCAGGCAAGCATCTGTTCCTCCTCCATGTCCTTGATGGCGGCAGGTGTTCCTATTAAAGCGGCTGTTGCAGGTATTTCCTGTGGTCTGGTTACCGGAGATTCTGATGACGATTATATCGTTCTGACTGATATTCAGGGCCTGGAAGATTTCTTCGGGGATATGGACTTTAAGGTAGGAGGAACCCATAAGGGGATCACTGCCATTCAGATGGATATTAAGATTCACGGCCTTACAAGACCCATCATCGAGGAAGCGATCCGCACCACCAGAGAAGCAAGGCTTTACATTCTTGACGAAATCATGGCAAAAGCCATTGCAGAGCCTCGTAAGGAAGTGGGCAAATATGCTCCGAAGATTGATCAGATTTCCATTGATCCTCAGAAGATCGGTGATGTGGTAGGAAAGCAGGGTAAGGTGATTAATAAAATCATCGAAGAGACCGGCGTAAAGATTGACATTTCTGATGACGGAAGTGTATCAGTATGTGGAACCGATCAGGCCATGATCGACCGTGCCATCCAGATCATAAAGAGCATTGTAACTGAGATCCAGGCAGGCCAGATTTTCACAGGTAAGGTTGTGAGGATCATGAACTTCGGCGCTTTTGTTGAGCTGGCTCCCAACAAAGATGGAATGGTCCACATATCCAAGCTGTCTGAAAAGAGAGTGGTAAAGGTTGAGGATGTAGTCAACATCGGTGATGAAGTGACTGTTAAGGTCATGGAAGTCGACAAGATGGGCAGGATCAACTTAAGCATGAAGCCGGGAGATTTAGCCGCCAAGGCAGAAGATAAAAAAGAAGATAAAGTAGAGAATGATGGTTGACAAATGAATCATTAGAACGTATAATTGTCTGGATCAAGGACATAAACATCTGATTTAAAATTGAATATGCTTCATTAAGAGGGAGTAGTTTTAATGCATCATCAACATCCTGACTGTCAGATGGCAGCCTGGTGGTGCGTGCCATATAATGGTTACCAGACTTTTAATGTTTTTATTCTGAACATTTGATATTGTTGAGAATAAATGCATTGAAAGTCTTTTTCTTTACCCTTTTAGGGCAATAATAAGTCAGAGCGGTCATAACAGTACTTGTTGATGCAGGCTGTCCCAATGGGATGGCAGAATGGAGGAGCGTTTGAAAGACTGGTATCAGAAAACAGAAGAGGAAGTGTTAGAAGAGCTTCGTACATCAAAGGAAGGCTTAAGCGCAGAGGAAGCTGCCGGACTTCTTGCCAGCAAAGGAGAAAATGTCCTGGAGGAAGGAAAGAAAAAAAGTACTCTTCAGGTATTTGCCGAACAGTTTAAGGATCTGCTGGTGGTCATTCTGATCGCAGCCGCTGTTATTTCCATGCTTTCAGGAAATGTGGAAAGCACCATTGTTATCGTTGCGGTCATTGTATTAAATGCAATTCTTGGTACCGTACAGCATGAAAAGGCACAGAAATCCCTGGCAAGCTTGCAATCCTTATCATCGCCAACAGCGAAAGTGGTCCGCGGCGGGAAAAAGATAGAGATTCCCTCAAAAGGCGTGGTTCCGGGGGATATTCTTCTTCTGGAAGCCGGTGATATGGTGGTGGCTGACGGAAGGATCCTTAATAATTATTCCCTGCAGGTTAATGAAAGCTCCCTCACCGGAGAATCTACCAATGTGGATAAAGAAGAGGCAATCCTTGAATCAGAAGCGCCCCTGGCGGATCGGACCAACATGGTTTATTCCGGCAGCCTTGTTACTTACGGCAGAGCAGTGGCAGCTGTCACTGGTACCGGAATGGATACTGAAATTGGAAAAATCGCCAGCTTGATGAATGCCACAAAAGAAAAGAAAACGCCTTTGCAGATCAGCCTGGATCAGTTTTCCAGCCGTCTTGCCATGGTCATTATGGTGATTTGTGCCATGGTATTCCTGCTGAGCATTTACCGTAAAATGCCTCTTTTGGATTCCCTGATGTTTGCGGTGGCGCTTGCAGTTGCTGCAATACCCGAGGCTTTAAGCTCCATTGTAACCATAGTACAGGCAATGGGAACCCAGCGTATGGCCAGGGAAAATGCAATTATCAAAGAATTAAAGGCAGTAGAAAGTCTTGGCTGCGTATCTGTCATCTGTTCTGATAAGACTGGTACACTGACCCAGAATAAGATGACTGTTCAGGAAATTTATGTGGATGGGAAAGTCTGTCAGCCTGATGAATTAGATCTTCGCAATCAGCTCCACCGGTATCTTCTTTATGATGCGCTTTTAACCAATGATTCTTCCATTGTAGATGGAAAGGGACTGGGAGATCCAACGGAGTTTGCTCTTCTTGAAATGGCCGGAAAAATCAGTTTAAGCCACGATCTCATCAGGGAAATGATGCACCGTCTGGAAGAAATTCCATTTGATTCCGACCGGAAACTGATGAGTACCAAATATCAGCTCCACGGTATTCCCACGGTACTGACAAAAGGTGCTGTGGATGTATTGCTGCAACGGACCACCCACATCCGCACCAGTGAAGGGATTAAGGAACTGACAGAAAGAGACAGTGAGGACATCCTGAATCAGAATATGAAATTTTCAGAGAATGGTCTGCGAGTGCTTGCCTTTGCCTATAAGGAAGTAGAAGAAGACCACGTTCTTTCACTAAAAACTGAACATGATTTTATTTTCCTTGGGCTTGTTTCCATGGTGGACCCGCCGAGAGTTGAATCTAAGGCAGCAGTAGCTGATGCCAAGCAGGCAGGAATCCGTCCGGTAATGATCACCGGAGACCATAAGATCACCGCAACAGCCATAGCAAAGCAAATCGGTATTTTTGAAAGTGGAGATATAGCGGTAACCGGTGCGGAATTAGATGCCATGACTGATGAGGAACTGGATTCCAATATTACAAGGACTTCCGTGTATGCCAGGGTATCTCCGGAAAACAAGATTCGTATTGTGGAGGCATGGCAGAGGCGGGGAAATATTGTTTCCATGACAGGAGATGGAGTAAATGATGCCCCTGCCTTAAAGAAGGCTGACATTGGAGTTGCTATGGGAATCACAGGAACAGAGGTTTCCAAGGATGCTGCTTCCATGATTCTGGCTGATGATAATTTTGCGACTATTATTAAGGCGGTTGCCAACGGACGTAATGTGTACCGGAATATAAAGAATGCCATTCAGTTTTTACTTTCCGGTAACACGGCAGGCATCCTTTCTGTTTTGTACACCTCCATCATGGCCCTTCCTGTTCCATTTGCTCCGGTTCATCTGCTATTTATTAACCTGCTTACAGATTCTCTTCCTGCTATTGCCATTGGCATGGAGCCTGCAGAACAAGGTCTTCTAAAACGGAAGCCAAGAGATCCGAAAGAAGGAATCCTGACTAAAGAGTTTCTACTTAAAATACTGGTTCAGGGCGGGCTGATCGCCGCATGTACCATGGCAGCTTTCCATATAGGTTTAAGAGAGGGCAGTGCTGCCACAGCCAGCACGATGGCCTTCTGTACTTTGACGCTTTCCCGTTTGTTCCATGGATTTAACTGCAGAAGCCGCCATTCTATTTTCCGGTTGGGCTTTTCCACCAACTGGTACAGCCTGGGTGCATTTTTGGCGGGCGTTTCCCTGTTAAGTCTTGTCATGTTTGTACCTGTTCTTGAAAAGCTGTTTTCCGTAACGCCTTTGTCAGGGACTCAGATCGGTATGGTATACGGATTTGCGGTAATTCCTACCATTATTATACAGTTTACGAAGGTCATAAAAGAAAACAGGAAATAAATTCATAAAAAAAAGAGGTTCAACCGAAAAAAAGTGTTGAACCTCTTTTTTAAAAATGATAAAATATTTCAGTACAAATAATTTAATATAGTGGAAAGGACGACACATGACAGGACAACTTTCATTTCAAGTAAGAAATTGCGGACCGCTGTCCAGGCGGACGAAATTCCAGATTCTTGCCCTGGTGCCGATTTATTTTATTGTTGCAGGCTTCTTTCTGCAGCCGTTTGATGAAATCTGGAGGGGTATTATTACGATTGTAAGGGAGCCGGATTTCCTTATAACAGATTATTTTGCCATTGGCGGTGTAGGAGCTGCATTTGTTAATGCAGGTGTTTTAACTTTATTAAGTATTGCGATCGTATATTTTCTTGGTATGGAGATGAGCGGCCATACCATAACTTCATGCTTTCTCATGTTTGGTTTTTCTCTTTTCGGGAAAAATATCATGAATATATGGGCGATAATGATGGGGATCTGCCTGTATTCTTATTATCACAAAACTTCCATAACACGTTATATTTATGTTGGCTTTTATGGGACTTCCTTGTCCCCGATTATTACTCAGATTATGCAGATCGGTAATCTGCATCTGGCCTCCAGACTGATTTTAAGCATCCTGGTTGGGCTTGCAATTGGATTTGTGCTTCCACCTTTATCCACACATACCCATTATGCTCACAAGGGATATTCCCTTTATAATGTTGGATTTTCCGCCGGTATTATTGCTGTTGTTATTGTCTCCCTGATGAAATCCTTTGGAATTAACATAGAGGCAAGGCTGATCTGGTCTGAGGGCAATAATGTGCTTTTTGCAAGGCTGCTACTGTTTTTGTTCTTTGGAATGATAATTTTTGCATTTTTTCTATCAGATCATGTTGGAAAGCGTTACCTGGATATATTAAAGACCTATGGTCTTAGCGGGACAGATTATGTGAAAAGTGAGGGGTTTGCGCCCACGCTTCTTAATATGGGGATTAACGGTATTGCGTCAACTCTGATCCTGGTCATCATAGGAGGCGATTTAAACGGACCCACGATTGGAGGTATACTCACCATTGTTGGCTTTAGTGCAACAGGAAAACACATACGAAATATTTTACCCATTATGATGGGCGTCATTATGGGAGGGTTGATCCAGAA
>JAEWRS010000377.1 GCA_023398855.1 Bacillota bacterium | reverse complement strand
TCACATACTGATAAAGCTGGGGCTGGCTTGACATGAAAAGGTATTCCGGGTAAAGCTTCATCAGCTCCAGCACCGTAGAAAAGCTTCTTACAGCCTTATCCTCTGTAACTGCAAGACTCCACAGCCAGGCAACATCAATATGGGTATGGCCTACGCAGTAAACCGTTTCCTTTTTATTACCACAGTTCTTGTCATAAAACTCTTCCTTCATGTACTCTCTGGCCTTTTTCAGGCTTTCATAATACTCTTTTGAGTATTCCTTTCGTAAATCCAAAAGGTTTAAGGATTCATTGACAATATGAATGATGGAAAGATATGCGCTGTCACTGTCAGGAAGGAGTCTGGCTACCTGATAAGGAACAGAAATATCATAATAATACTGCTCCGTTTCCCGGTCCAGCACCTTAATCATGGAGTCCATTACCAGCTTAAAATTCTGATCTCCTGTAAACGCAGACAAAACAATGTGATAATCTTCTCCTGGTGCCGCCTGTTCTGTCAGTATGATTTCCCTGTGATTCACATCCAGCCCCTGCCGTCTCACACCATTGACATAAATAGTAAACTGGGGATTAGTAGCATCCCACAGCCCTTCTCTTCCTGTTTTCAGCTCATATACTACACACTCATTTTGAAACTCCTCAGGAATGGTGATGACTGTATCAAACCAGAAATATTCCCTGTGACCTCCCCACAGCTCTGAATTGGTCAGCTCTTCCCAGCCATGGGCAGGAAGGTTCTGGGGACTTAAAAAACGTTCTCCTGATTTTAACATCTTGTACCTGGTTATTGGAACTTCTCTTGCATAGATCAGACCTTTTAAGTCATCCACTAATTTTCCGATCCGTTCTTTGATCAGTATCATTGTAATCTCCTCCTTAATTGTCAGCCTTTGGCCGCGCCGGCCATATTAAAGCCCTTTGACATATAGTTTTGCGATAAAATATAAAGTAAAATGGAAGGAATTGCATAGACAGCCGAGTATGCAGCCAGCTGGCCGTATATAATCATACCATGCTGTCCGAAAAATTGGTATAGGGTAACGGAAGCCGGTAATTTGTTCAGCGTCTGGAGCAGGATATATGGTATGAAAAAGTTGCCCCAGCTCCCGGAAAAGGTAAAGATGAACACCACACAGATTCCCGGAAACATTAAGGGAGCAATAATACTCCTGATGCTGTCCAAGGTAGAAGCACCGTCCACCCAGGCCGCCTCTTCTAATTCGATGGGAACATTGTCCATAAAGTTTTTCATGAGCCAGATACCGTAGGGCATGGAAGTTGCGGTTAAAAATAAAATCAGGCCCATGGTCTTGTCATACAGACCGATGGTTAAAAACATTTTATATACCGGTACCATTACCGCCGTAATGGGAAGGGAGGTCATTAATAAAATCGTATATAAAAACAGGTTTTTATAACGAAGCTCATATCTTGATAAGGGATAGGCTGCCAGTCCTGCTAGTAACACCACCAAAAGAGACTGTCCAAAAGAAATGAACAACCCATTGGCAAACGCCCGCTGGTTGGTCCGGCTGGTGAGAATCTCCCTGTAGTTTTTTAAGGTCCACTGTGCAGGCAGCTTTACAGCCTGGGAGGCATTGCCGTCAAAGGAAGCAAGTACAATCCAAAGCAATGGAAGAACAAAAATAAAGGCAAGAATAGTCAGCACCCCATAAGGCACCGTTTTTCTAAATTTCCAATACATAAAACACCTCCTCTAAACCTTTCTCATGACTCTTGTATAAAAAACGCTGAGCACAATCCCGATCACAAGCAGAATCATGGAAATAGCGGTTCCATATCCCAGCTGCTGAGAAATAAACGCCTGCCGGTACATGAAGATGGGCAAAGTCAAGGTTTTTGTTCCCGGCCCTCCTCCTGTCATCATATAAATCAGTCCGAATACGCCAAGGGTGGAAAGAGTGTTCAGCATGGTATTTGTTGCAATGGTGTTTTTGATACAGGGAAGGATAATCAGGAGCATGGTCTGGGCAGGCCCTGCCCCATCCACTCTTGCCGCTTCCTCAATATCTGCCGGAACCCCATCAAGGGCGGACTGAAAATTCATCATGGAAAATGCGGTTCCATGCCATATATTTGCCAAAATTACCGTTGCCATGGGAATGGCAAACAAAAATTCCACGGTGGGCAGATGGAAAAAAGAAAAGATTTGGTTTAAGGTTCCTTCGTCTCCAAAAAAGGTACTGCAGCATAAGGCCACTACCACCTCAGGCATGATCCAGCCTGCCAGGAAAACCGGGCCCACGATTCCCCGGAAGATCTTGTTTCTGTTTCTCATATTCAGTGCAATGAGAAAGCCAAGCACCTGTTGCCCAATCAGGCTTCCCAGCAGAAAGACCAGGGTATTGGCAATGCTGATGCGCACGGTACGGTCTTTGAACATGCTGGCATAATTAGACAAGCCGATAAATTTAAGCTGCTTTGCATTTTCTCCTGACAAGGCCAGGTTTGTAAAAGAATAATAAACAGTCAATAAAATCGGCGTTACAAAAAACACCAGCAGCAGGACCACAGAGGGCAGGATCAATACCGATTTCTTTGCTTCCGCAAACAGCCGGCTGTTTTTTTTGTTCATTATCTAGTTTCCTCCTTCTTGCCCTGTCTCTCAGGGCATATAGGTATCCCTGTAAGGGGTTTCCTCCTTCTTGCCCTGTCTCTCAGGGCATATAGGTATCCCTGTAAAGGACTCCTCCTTCAGAATAAAAATCAGGGAGGACCAGGTGCTTTGCTGTTGCACGTTTGCCCTCCCTTGAAATCCTGAATGTTTATTTTGCCACGGTATTTTCTGCCCCAACGCTGTTGGTCACATCTGACTTATATTGTGCCATTGCATCCTCAGGGCTGTTTCCTGATACAACCGATTCTACCATGGTCTGGATGTGTGTGGTGACCGTGGAATACTGGCTGTTTCTAGGCCGGTAAAAAGCTCCTGCCAGGAAGCCGGTGCACTTTTCCATGAACGGTTGGGAGGAGTAGTTGGAATCCTTTGCAATATCGGTCCTGGTTGCAATATTTCCCTGGGCAATGATGGTTTTTAGGTACACATCATAGCTCATGCAATGTTTGATAAAGTCCATTGCAGCATCCTTCTGGTCAGAAAGCTGGGGAATGGATAAGGCCCAGCCGCCTGACATGGTAACGCTTCCAGGTTTCTGGCCCTCTGAGGTAGGCATTGCAGCAATCCCAAGCTTATCCTCGTATCCCGGCCATGGAGCTGCCCCTGTGTCCTTGTAATTTCCTGTCATCCAATATCCGTCTAAGGAGATGGCAAGTTTGCCGCCGGGAAGGTATTCTCTGGAAGCAATGTTTCCTGCTTCTCCATTTAATACCTTAGATAAGGAAGGCCCGTATCCCTCTTTATAAATGGTGCTGATAAAGTTTAAGGATTTTAAAATATTTTCGCTGGATACGATCCATTTGTCATTCTCATCCAAAAGCTGCTCGCCGGTTCCGTATAAAAGCATTTCATAGGTCTGCATGGATGTTGCCTCTCCGGTGGCCACTCCTGAGTTGCACCAGAAGGGTACCACATCCGGGCATTTTTCCTTAATGATCTTGCAGGTGTCCAGGACATCCTGCCACGTTTCCGGCTGCCACTGCGTATCCAAGCCCGCTGCCTGGAATACTTCCTTGTTGTACCAAAGTCCCCGGGTATCCGTACAATAGGGAACTCCGTAAACACTTCCGTCCGCATATGTAACACCGTCAACCAATGGCCCGTAAAAAGTTCCGTCACTCCATTCCTTATAATCCTTTAAGTAAGAAGAAAGATCCGTAAGATAACCTGCTGCCACGTCCGATGGAAGCTGGAACGTATCTTCGCAGACAATATCAGGAGCCGTATCTGCCGACTGGAGCGCCAGGGCCACCTTTGCAAAATAATCTCCCTCTGAAGCGGTAATCGGAGCAATGTCAAGTTCAATAGAATCCTTTTTATCATAGGTCTCATAAGCGTTTTCAAACCAGTTCTTCAGCGTATCGCTTCCGCCATCCCGAAAGGTAATGGAAATTTTCGTCTTTCCGCCTGTTCCCCCCGTATCAGCTGTTTTTCCAGCTCCCCCGGCATTTGTTTCTGCTTTGCCCTGGACATCTGTTTCCGATTTTGTCCCTGCCCCCTGACATGCTGCCAGGGAAAAAGCAACGGCCGATGCAAATGCTGCCACCATAAGTTTCTTCATTTTCTTCATAAAACCTCCCATCTCCTGTTCACTTCCCGTTTATTCCGGGAATAAAGGTATACCTGTAAGGTATTGTTACTGTTAAACAGATGATAGCATAAGCTGTTTTCACGTTGTATTCCAAAATTTTAGAAAAGGGGTATTATTTTAAACTTCTGTTCATCTTTCCAATATGGCATTCCTGATGTCAACGGAAAGTCTTTTTGCAACCTCCTCTGGCGAAATGGTTTTATCACCTATAAAATCCGTTAAATTCCCTGCGATTCCATCTGATATAATGAACCATGTGGAGTAGGCATTTTTTAAAATACTCTGGTTCCGCTCTCTTTCCACGAATTCATTTGTCAGGCCTTTTTCCAGACCAGGGTTCACGATTAAAT
>JAEWRS010000362.1 GCA_023398855.1 Bacillota bacterium | reverse complement strand
ATCCTTGGCTGTAAAGAGCCTGTGCGCTTTCTTACAAAGGAAAACAGGAGAAAAGAGTTTTATCCTGATTTTGATTTATTTTTATTTAGAAAACTTATGGCAGCCAGGGAACTTATGATCTCCATTTTACAGAACCGGGATTTGAACTGCAGCCTGCGCATTGCTGTGATCCTGGGATTCTCCCATGACATGCAAAGGAGGATCCGTCAGAAAGCCCTTTATCAATTGGAGGATCTGATGAAACGATATCAGGGAACAGCTGGTGTGGAGTATGTGAAAAAGAAGATGGTTGCCCGCCGATTGAATGACAGGATGCGGTATGAGAAAATGAGGGACTGGTTCTCCCTCTTTGATAAGCTTGAAGTGCTTAATCAGGACTGGCCACGAGACTTCAGATGCATGAAAAGCATATTGTTTGATGCAGGACCGGTAAGCTATGGGGAAAACCGGAAGGCCTTTGAGAGATACTTAATGGAGGAGAAGGGAAGAAAGTGCCAATGGGAGCAATGGAATGAACAGCTTATGGTGTACTTTATCTTCACATATTTTTGTGGAGCTGTTTACGACGGGCAGCCTTATACAAAGGTAAAGCTTGCGGCCGTGAGTACACTTCTCATTCAGGAAATGGCGCTGGCGGCTTTTAAAAGAGATCAAGGCAGACTGGATTTAGAAGAGTTTGTCCGCTTATCTCACCGGTTTTCCAGAGAGGTGGAGCATTTGGATGGGAATCTCAATACATTGGAATATGTATTCCGGTCAGATAAAAGCTTTGGTCTGGAAGAGATCCTGCAGCTGCTGTAAGGAATTATGGAAAATAGGCAATTCATCTGGATTTGCCTTGCCTCCTGCCGGACATATGTGTATAAAATGTCATATATGCCTTCTGTATTACTTATAAAAAGTTAGAGAACACGGAAGCAAATATGACAGTGCAAAGCCCTGATGTAGCTATGGCCAGACTGCTCATTGCTCCCTCTATTTCTCCCATTTCCATGGCTTTTGTGGTTCCCATGGCATGGGAGGCTGAACCAATGGCAATTCCTTTTGCAATGGGGTCTGTAATCTTAAATACCTTACACACGACTTCTGCAACAATACTTCCCTGAATTCCTGTAACAATAATACTGGCAACCGTTATGGTCACATATCCCTTCATTTCTTCTGAAATACCCATTGCAATGGCAGTGGTAATGGATTTAGGCAAAAAGGTTACGTACTCCTGGTGATTTAGACCAAAGATAATGGCCAGAAGCAATACGGTTAACATGGTAGATAAAACTCCGGTAATGGTTCCGGCTATAATGGCTTTAGAATGTTTTTTAAGCAGCTCTAACTGGCGGTAAAGAGGAACTGCCAGGCAAACCGTAGCAGGTGTCAGCAGATAGCTGATGTAATTGGCGCTTTTGTTGTATACCTGATAATCAATATGAAATACTGATAAGAATGCCATAACAATGCAAATGGATATTAAAAGAGGATTGAAAAGGGCCCATTTAAATCGTTTCTTCATACGGAGTCCAACTTCATAGCTCAGCAGGCTCAGCACTGCGCCAAAGAACAAAAAATCACTTACTGTATTACTCATCTTGATCTGCCTTTCTGTTTTTGATAAAATACTGGGTCACCTTTCCCGTGCTTACCATGACAATGACCGTGGAAACCAGGTTAATGACAAGAAACGGGACTAAGATTGGCCGAAGTACGCCCCATGAATCTAACAGTCCGACAGCGGCCGGAATAAACATCAATGGCATGATATCAATAAGAAATATGCTGGCATCCTCAACTGATTCTAATGGAATCCATTGTTTTTTTAATCCCGTCAGCATGATCAGAAGACCATAAATGCTTGCAGGTACCGGGAGAGGGATAAACAGGTGTAAGACTTCGCCGGTCAGGGATATGAAAAGGATAATGGTGAATTGTCTGATGTATTTCATTACAAGACCTCCTTAGTTTCCTTCTTGAATTTCAACTATGGTTTATCCTAAACTTAATTAGGTTGCTTGTCAAATGGTTTTAGTAACATAATTGGTTTTTGTTGTCAAACGAAGTGCTTCAGGATATAATTAGTGAAGAAATAAAAAGGAGTAAAAACAGAATGTCTGGTATAGGATTTGATGTGTTATATTTTTTGCAATCACTGCATACCCCAAAGCTGGATGTGTTTATGAGAGAAATAACTGGTCTTGGAGACAATGGGATTTTTTGGATCATTACCGGCATTGTTTTCCTGTGCTTTAAAAAGACAAGAGTCATGGGGGTTTGTGTCATTTTGTCTCTTGGAGTTGGACTATTGATGGGAAACCTGGTTCTTAAGAATCTGATTGCAAGAGAACGGCCTTGTTGGATTGATACCACCATCCCTCTTCTGGTCAGAAACCCCAAGGATTATTCGTTCCCTTCCGGTCACACCCTGGCATCCTTTGAAGGAGCCGTAAGCATCTGGCTTTATAACCGGAAGTGGGGAGCTGCCGCTTTGGTCCTGGCAACCCTGATCGGTTTTTCCCGGTTGTATCTGTTTGTCCATTTTCCATCTGATGTGCTGGGAGGGCTGGTTTTGGGAATCCTGATCGCAGTTTTTGTTCACTGGGGAGTAGAGAGAGAGAGAAGTATTAAAAAAAACACTTGCTTTCCATGGAATCTGTGATATACTGATGGCGTTGCAAAATACAATAAAATAATTAGCAGAGTAGACCCGTGTGCGTTAAGTGCCGGCTGAACAGGGAGTTGTCAGTTGGACGAAAAGATTTTCTTGCGGTACACAGGTCGCATCCCGCTGCATCAGAAGATGAGAATCATATCTCCGGTTGTAGTTTGAGGTCTGCAAAGGAGGTATTTTTTATGAAAAAATTCGTCACTTTGTTCACCGATTCTTACAGAGAAATGAAATCTGTAAGTACCATCACCATGTGTGCCATGTTCGGCGCAGTAGCCATTGTCTTAGGTATGTTTTCCATTAACATGGGAAATTACGTCCGGATCAGCTTTTCTTCCATTCCAAACGGAATTGTTTCATATCTGTTTGGTCCGGTGGTAGGCGGTCTGTTTTTCGGAAGTATGGATATTCTTAAATACCTGCTAAAGCCTACGGCTGCATATTTCCCCGGGCTGACTCTGGTCACTGTTTTGTCAGGTATTATTTATGGCTGCATGTATTACAGAAAGCCTGTTACCTTAACAAGGGTCCTGGTATCCAAGTTTATTGTCATGCTGATCTGTAATGTGATCCTGAATACCCTGTGTCTTTCCCTCCTATATGGAAAGGGATTTATGGTGCTTCTTCCTGTCAGGGCCATAAAAAACCTGGTTATGTGGCCCATTGATTCCATGATTTATTATACCTTGGTAAAGGTTCTGGACAGTATGGGAGTGTTTAAAACTATTCACAGGTCAGGAAGTGCCAGAACAAAATCAAAAACCATGTAATCAGCTATGGTACAAGAATTGGGAACAAAGGTTTCTAACGTCAAAAAAGCCTGTACGTCAAACATTGACGGCGCAGGCTTTTTGGCAATTGCAATTCGTAAGCCATTTTATCTTCACTTTCGTTGCAAGTTCAGAAAATTTATATTATAATCTTAAGTGCTTATATTATCAGGCAGAAAAAAACAGGCAGTTTGAAAAGGAATGATTGAAAATGAAAAGGTCAATAAAAGCCATTTTCTTTGATATTGACGGTACTCTGAGGGACTTTGAGACAGGAAGGGTTTTGGACAGCACAAAAGAGGCACTCACGGAAGCCAGAAAGGCAGGGATCTTACTGTTTATTGCCACAGGACGCCATAAGCTTGAAATGGAAGAGGAAGATCTTTTGGAAGGAATTCCTTTTGATGGCTATGTGACCTTAAACGGCCAATATTGCTATTGCGGGGACAACATTATTTATGATTATCCCATTGATCCGGCTGAGGTTGATAAAACTTTGGAAATATTGAAAGAAGAGTCTTTTCCATGTATGTTTATGGAAGGGGACTGTATGTACATCAATATGGTGAATTCCATGGTGGAAAAGGTCCAGTTGGATATCGGAACCAGAGTTCCCCCGGTTTTAAATGTGGAACGGGCCAGAGGAAAGCGTATTTACCAGATTGTCCCTTATGTTACATATGATATGGAGTGTAAGCTGAGTAAGCATCTTGCTGGCTGTGAATTCATACGATGGAAAGACGAGATGGCCTGTGACGTAATTCCGTCAGGAGGAAGCAAATGGAAGGGTATTATGAAGATGGCCGAACATTATGGCTTTTCTGCCTGTGAGATGGCTGCTGTTGGAGACGGTATGAATGATATTTCCATGTTAACAGGTGCTGGTCTTGGGATTGCCATGGGAAATGCATGCGATGCAGCTAAGGAAGCTGCTGCTTACATTACGGATACTATAGAAGCAGACGGCTTAAAAAAGGCTGTTTACCATATATTAGCATATAATTCATTAGGAGGAATTGATCCATGAGTGAAGAAAATTGTACTCATAATTGTAATACCTGTGGTGAGAACTGCAGCAGCAGAGAAGAGCCGGTAAGCTTTTTAGAGCCACTAAACCCTGCCAGTACAGTAAAAAAGGTAATTGGGATTGTAAGCGGAAAGGGTGGCGTAGGGAAATCCCTGGTGACTTCCATGATGGCTGTGGGAATGAATGCCAGAGGATATAAAACAGCTATTTTGGATGCGGATATTACCGGTCCATCTATTCCGAAGGCTTTTGGCCTTTCAGATTATGGAGTGGGCATGACACCAAACGGACTCATGATTCCGGCCACCACTGCAACTGGAATTGAAGTAATGTCGGCAAATTTAATCCTGGATCATGAGACGGACCCAGTTATCTGGAGAGGTCCGGTTATTGCCGGGGCAGTCAAACAATTCTGGCAGGAAGCACTTTGGGAGAACATTGACTACATGTTTGTGGACATGCCCCCTGGAACGGGTGATGTTCCTTTGACAGTATTCCAGTCACTTCCAGTGGATGGAATCATCATTGTCACTTCTCCTCAGGAACTTGTTACCATGATTGTAGAAAAAGCGGTAAACATGGCCAAAAAGATGAATATACCGATTTTGGGCTTAATTGAGAATATGAGTTACCTTGTCTGTCCGGACTGCGGAAAACAGATCTCAGTATTTGGAGAGAGCCGTGTTGATGAGGCTGCAAAAAATAATGGTCTTACGGTACTGGCTAAGATACCTATTGATCCAAGGATTTCAGCAGCTGTGGATGAAGGCACTATTGAGTATTTAGAGGCAGCCTGGCTTGAGAATGTGGTAGTTGCAGCAGAAAAAGCTTAAGTGATTTTCGTTTCGAGGGATAAAAATGAATATTAGTATGAACCCCAATAGTGAATTAAACCAGTCCATTGTGAATGTGCCCAATCTGGTTCAGGTTCCGGATGTGCTTATTAAACAGGCTTACCAGTTTCAGGAAGCCATGATGATGTATACCTGCGCAATCCGCGAGATCAAAACAAAGCTGGAAGTCTTAAATGATGAATTGTCGGTGAGAAATTCCAGAAACCCCATTGAAATGGTCAAGTCCAGAGTCAAAAAGCCTCTTAGTATTGTAGAAAAGCTTCAGCGCAAAGGGTTGCCGGTATCCATGGAATCCATGATGGATAACTTAGATGATGTGGCAGGAATCAGGGTGATCTGTTCCTTTCTTGATGATATTTACGCTGTGGCAGAGATGCTGGCCCGTCAGGATGATGTGCATATCATTGCTATTAAAGATTATATCAAGCAGCCCAAGATTAATGGGTACCGCAGTTATCATATGATCGTGGAAATTCCTGTTTTTTTCTCTGAACAGAAAAAGTGGATGAGAACCGAAGTACAGATCCGTACCATTGCCATGGATTTTTGGGCCAGTTTAGA
>JAEWRS010000551.1 GCA_023398855.1 Bacillota bacterium | reverse complement strand
GCTTTTTCCGGATACCTTTATAACCGGAGCTGTTTGATTCAAAGCCCGGACTCCTTTCATAAAAAAGCCCTCGTCAAAATCAATATATGGTAAAAGATCACATTTATTCAATAAAATCAGATCAGCTTTCTCAAAGGCCAAAGGATATTTATACGGCTTATCGCTTCCCTCTGTAACTGTTGAGATCAGCATTTTGGCATGCTCCCGGTGCTCCCATTACGTTGATGGCATTAATTCCGCTATTTATTAATGATTCATTGATCTGCACCGGAGCCCGGCCACGTAACCGCAGGTATCACCCACCACCAGATTAATGGTTTTTACTTCCTTTGCTTGATGCTATCAGAATGGGCACACCGGCCTTTTTCCTTCCCTATCATTTCTTAATAATTCTTAATTCCCCTGAATTTTATTGTTATTTGATCCACGAATGATATAATTTTTTATAGTTAAGCGGATATTAGAAAGGACAGCAGAACACGGCACACATACTTCATGTAGGTCCTCTGTATCCTGCCTGATTCAGTTACAATAATAGAAAAGGAGGCCACCGGCCCATGAACACGGCACAGCAGATCCTGGTAGTAGATGACGATGCGGATATCCGGGAAGTCCTCCGCATTCAGCTAGAAGGCAACGGCTATTCCATATCCGAAGCAAAGAATGGAAACGATGCATTGACAGCCGTGACAGAAAATCCTGATATTGACCTTATTATTCTGGATATTATGATGCCAGGCTTATCGGGAATCGATGCCTGTACCCGGATACGGAAGATATCTTCAGCACCGGTATTGTTTTTAACAGCAAAATCAAAAGAAAGCGACAAAACAGCTGCCTATGAAAACGGAGGGGATGATTATCTTGTAAAACCATTTTCAAAGGCTGAGCTTCTCATGAAGGTACGCTCCCTTTTAAGAAGGTATGTGGTCTACAAGGGAAAGGCAGAACCAGCTTTGGCTCTTTCTGAAATCTGGATTCAGGATATCCGGATTGACACCGCAGGCCGTTTTGTATTCAGGGAAAACCAAAAAATCGAGCTTACGGATACAGAGTACCAGGTTCTCATGTACCTGGTGAAGAACAAGGGGAAAGCAAAAGATGCCCAGGCAATCTACGAGGGTGTATGGAATGACAAATTCCTCCCTTCCTCCACCAATACGGTCATGGTCCACATTTTAAAGCTGAGGAAAAAACTGGAGCTGGATTTTAACAATCCTGCCATCATACGAACTATTTGGGGAAAGGGCTATCAGATCGATGAAGCATAATTGGATCTCATCTCTACGGTACAAACAGGTATTTGTATTGATATTTGGGGCTGTCATCAGCTTTGGGATGTACTTTGCTTCCCTGGCTTTTGGAGATTATCTGGTATACAGAAACCATTTGAATGAAGCTGCCGCATGGAATCGGCTGACCAATTATCAAAATTCTTTTGAACATTACATCAGCAAAAACCAGATATCCGTAAAAAACGTAAGAGCCATTTCCAAATGGGTAAAAAACCATAAATACGTATACGTGACCATATTTAACGGCGATGAGATCATTTATGAATCCGGCTTCTGGAGTGATGCCTATGCCCCCTATGAAACTGCCTCTTCCATAGGGGAAACCGATAAGCAGGCCTTACGGGATGTTACATTCAGCGACGGCACCTATTCCGTATCCATCATTGATTCATCGGAAATAAAATGGTATAACCTGGTGGCCTATGTTTCATGGGGAATCTTTTTCCTGTTTCTGTTTGTGATCCTGATTGTCTATAACCACCGGATCATTGCCAGAATCATGCTTCTTTCAAAAGAAGTATCCCTCATTGAAAAAGGGGACTTAGAGCAGCCTATATACTATAAAGGAAATGATGAAATTTCCCTGCTGGCAAAAAATGCAGATAACATGAGAAATTCCATTATTGCCAGATATAATAGCGAAAAGGAGGCATGGGAGGCCAACAGTGAGCTGATCACTTCCATGTCCCATGACATAAGAACTCCCCTTACTTCTCTTATCGGTTATCTGGAAATAATGGACTCAAAAGGCTGCCATTCCCAGGAACAGCTTGATAAGTACATCAAAAGCTGCAAGGAAAAATCCATTCAGCTAAAAGACCTATCTGACCGGCTGTTCCAGTATTTTCTTGTATTTGGCAAGGAACGGATTCTGATGCAGATGGAAACCTTTGATGCCAAAATCCTGCTCCAGCAGCTATTTATGGAACATGGATTTGATCTTGGCAACCTGGGATTTGACGTAAAGACAGAATTTGTGGAACAGTCAGGGGACATAACCGCTGACCTCCAATATTTAAGGAGATTGTTTGATAACCTGTTTTCCAATGTGAAGAAATATGCCAGCAAGGATGATCCGGTCCTTGTCAAAAGCCAGGCAGACAACGGCAGCCTGATCATCACTATTTCCAATGTAATCAGAAAAGACAGTGGTTTTTTGGAAAGCACTAACATTGGACTTAAAACCTGTCAGAAAATTGCAGAACAAATGCAGGGCACCTTTGAAATACAAAAAACACGGACCACATTTAACGTACGTGTAACATTTCCACTGGAATTGCCCAGAGAGGAGTAAGAATCTATGAAAAACGTACTGGAGTATCTGGAACACTCCGCAAGCCTTTACCCGGAAAAAACCGCTGCAAAGGATCAGGAAAAAAGCTGTTCTTATCTGGAATTGCTGTCAAATGCAAAAAGAATCGGCAGCTTTCTGGCGGATTATGAAACACCGGGAAATCCTGTCGCCGTCTTCATGGATAAGAGCGTGGAGGCCCTGACCACATTCATGGGAATTGTGTATGCCGGGTGCTTTTATGTTCTCATCAACCCGGAACAGCCGGCGGCAAGAATCAGGCAGATTTTAAACGTCCTCCATGCCGGTTCTGTCATAACCCTGTCTGATTCCAGGGAACTGCCGGGAGAGGCCGGATTTACCGGAAATCAGTTTCATTACCAGGTTGCTGTAAAAAACCAAATCAGGGAGGAATCCTTACAGCTTATCCGTCAGCGTTCCTTAGATATTGACCCTTTGTACTGCAATTTTACTTCCGGCTCAACGGGAATGCCAAAAGGTGTATTGGTCAGTCACAGGTCAGTTATTGATTTTATGGAATATTTTCCTTCCATGTTTGGAATAACGGCTGATGACATCATAGGAAACCAGGCTCCATTTGACTTTGATGTGTCTGTAAAGGATATTTACTCTGTCCTTAAAGTGGGAGCAACTATGGTCATCATCCCAAAGAAGCTGTTTTCTATTCCCACAGAACTGCTGGATTTTCTTTGCGAACACAGAGTAACCACCTTAATCTGGGCAGTATCTGCTCTGTGTCTGATCACCCAGTTAAAGGGATTTACTTATAAAGTTCCTGCCACCATCAACAAAGTTTTATTCAGCGGCGAGTCAATGCCTGTGAAGCATTTATCAGTCTGGCAGAAATACCTTCCTGGAGCAAGCTATGTAAACCTCTATGGCCCCACTGAAATCACGTGCAACTGCACCTACTTCCCTGTGTACCGGGAAATGGAAGCCCATGAAGTGCTGCCCATAGGAAAACCCTTTCCCAATGAAATGGTCTTTCTGCTGGATCAGGAGGATAAACTGGTTACAAGACAAGGCCAGACCGGAGAGCTTTGCGTTTCAGGAACAGCATTGGCCCTTGGATATTATAACAATCCAGAGCAAACCAAAAAAGCCTTTGTGCAGAATCCACTTAATGACCGTTATATGGAAACGATCTACCGCACCGGAGATCTGGC
>JAEWRS010000191.1 GCA_023398855.1 Bacillota bacterium | reverse complement strand
GTCAGAGCGTGGGCATAACTGTCCTCCCCTATGGCAGTTATTTGGGCATAGCCACGTCCGCTTGTCACATAGCTGCCGGACAGAAGCGTATCACCCTTTGCTTTTTTGATTCGATCCGTTTCTCCGGTCAGAAGAGATTCATCTGCCTCCAGCTGTTCTGAACAAACAACCAAGGCATCGGCACATACCTGGTCACCGATAGCGAGTAGCACAATATCGTCAAGCACCACCTCATCCTGAGTGATTGTATATTCACTCCCATCCCGGATTACGGTTACATGTGCCTTGGCTAATACAGATAATTGATCTAATCCGCGTTTTGCCCTTAATTCCTGAAAAATGCCCATGCATGTATTGCTTATGGCAATTCCAAGAAAAAGTATATTTTCTGTATGTCCCACCATTACAAGAATTACCGCCAGGAAAACATTGATGAAATTAAATAATGTAAAAATGTTTTTTGTTATAATGCTGGAGAATGTAGGGGTCAGATCTGTTTTTTGTATGTTCACGGCCCCAGCATCCATACGGCTGCGGACCTGTTCTTCCGTTAATCCGGTACGGATATCAGGATTGCATCGTTTTAAAGATTTATTTTTTAATAGCCCATTGCTTGTTTTTTCTCTCATGAGTTCACCACTAATATGCCTGTAACTTCGCCGTCAACTGTTCCATATGTCTTCCAGATAGGTTTCCCGTATTTTTCTGGAGTTAATCAAAAATCCTCATATGATTATATATTAAAGTTAATATCAGGATAATAAGAAATCCAGTTTGATTCAATTAATCGGCTGGCGTGGACAGGAAAGAAGCAAATATAACCAGAAAGAAAAAGAAAGAAACCAACAGCCTAAAAGATTTTTAGGTAAAAAAAATATTTTTTAGAAAGTTGTTGATATGTCCTAAATAATGTGATAATATCTTCGCATGGATAAACAAAACATACAAGAAAATGGGGGTTATTTATGGAGAGTAACAAAAAAGAGGGTTTTTTGAGTCGGTATTTTAAGCTTAGTGAATATAATACAAATGTAAGAACTGAAGTATTAGCGGGTATTACTACATTTATCACAATTGCATATATACTGATACTAAACCCACAAATTTTAGCAGATCCATATGTTATTATGGGAAATACGGAATTAGCAACTAAAATATCAAATGGTGTATTCATTGGTACTTGCTTTGGGGCATTTATAGGAACAATGTTAGTTTCGGTTTATGCTAAACTGCCGTTAGCCCAGGCTCCTGGAATGGGATTGAATGCTTTTTTTGCATATACAGTTGTATTAGGAATGGGTTATTCTTATGGAGAGGCATTGGTAGTTGTATTCTTTTCAGGAATATTATTCATAGTCATTACAGCAGTTGGCCTTAGAGAAGCAATTATCCGGGCAATACCAGATGCTGTTATAAAAGCAATTACACCAGGAATTGGTTTGTTTATTACAATCATAGGATTAAAAAACGGTGGAATCATTGTCGGTAACAATGCAACACTTGTCAGCATGGTTGATTTTGCACAGTGGAGAACGGAGGGCGCAAACGTTACTGCATTACTTGGAGCTTTGGTGGCAATTATTGGACTTCTGGTTATGGGAGTGCTGCATGCCCGCAAGGTAAAAGGTTCCATTCTGATTGGAATTGTAGTATCTACATTAATCGGGATTCCCTTAGGAATAACAAGTGTTTCTGGTATTAACTTCAACATTGGTGAAAAATTTGCAGATTTTGCAGAGGTATCCTTCTTAAAGATGGATTTTGCGGGATTGTTTAGCGGGAAGAGTTTATTAGAAACCATTTTTACAGTATCACTTTTAGTAATCAGTTTTTCATTAGTTAATATGTTTGACTCCATCGGAACTTTATTTGGAGCGGCCAAACAGTCAGGAATGCTGGATGAAAATGGTGAGGTTATCAATATGAAACAGGCACTTATGGCAGATGCAATTTCAACGGCAGCAGGTGCCATGCTTGGAACCTCCACCGTTACTACAGTTGTTGAATCCAGTGCAGGTATCGCAGAAGGCGGACGTACCGGAATGACAAGCTTTGTAACAGCACTTCTTTTCATTGCGGCGATTATATTTGCGCCTATAGTAGGAATTGTTCCAGGTGTAGCCACAGCACCAGCACTGATTTTTGTTGGAATCCTTATGATTAGTAATATTAAGGACGTAGATTTTAGTGATATGACTAATGCACTTCCTGCATTTTGTACCATCGTATTTATGCCTTTCACTTACTCCATTGCAAATGGGATTGCAATGGGATTGATTACATATTGCGTGATTAAACTGTTCACGGGAAAATGGAAAGAAATCAAACCGTTAACAGTAATTGTAGCAATAATTTTTATCGCAAAATATGCATTTATGACTTTAGGTTAAAAAATTAATATTGTATAAAATTCAGGCCGTGTATGTGATGATCATGGCCTTTTTTTAATCGCCGGAAAGCAGCTTTTTAAAAGGAATCCTTAACATCCAGCATGTACTGTGGTATTCTTGATATGAGAGGTTTACAAAATATCAAATTTGGAGGTTTTTTATGAAAAGGAGAAGAAGTGTTTTAGTAGTCTTATGTACAGCTGTATTTTTAAGTGGTGTTAAACCTGTTTACACCATTGCTTCTGAAAACACAGGTGTAGCACAGGAGTCACAGAATCAGATGTCTGTTCAGGTTTCAAAAGTTCATGAAAAGTACGGCAATGTTTATTTGAATATGAAAAACTCCGATTTTCTGAAATTATTCCAATATGGTGACATTGTGAATGTCACTGTGGGAGGGCAGCTGTTAGAGGTTCCGGTATGTTCTTCCTATAGCGACGTAGACAGCATGAAAACCGTAATCGTTGCGTCGTCAGCTGAAAGCAAAGCCAATGAAGACGTCATACTGGCAATTAATCTTGGAAGCTTTGCAAATACATATGGGGTTGCCGTTCATGATAATGTAACGATCACTCTTTTAAAAAAAGGGGGATACATAGACGAATACGAAATACGTCAGCTAAAACGTACTAACAATAGAGAAGATTATAGCAGTGATGAGGTGTTTGCCAACTTCCGTGAAGTGACTTGCGGCAGTTTTGCTTCAGGAAGGCTATACAGATCCTCCAACCCGATCAATCCGGAGATTGGTAGAAATCTATACGCTATGCGGCTTGCGGAGAACGCAGGAGTTAAGGTTGTATTTAATCTTTCAGAAACAGCCGGGGAGGCAGCGGCTTATCTGGGAGCCGATACAAGCGGCAGTCTTTCATATTATAAGAAGTTGTATGATATGGGCAATGTGTATGCAATGGGTATGGGACTCGATTCCCAATCAGAAGATTTCAAGCAGAAGCTTTCGGTTATTCTGCGGGAAATGAGCGAGAAAAAAGGTCCTTACCTGATCCACTGCGTAGAGGGAAAAGACCGGACCGGTTTTGTTGCCGCATTGCTTGAAGCACTTATGGGCGCAAAGTATTGGGAGATTAAAGCGGACTATATGGACAGCTTCGTCAATTTCTTCCATGTGTCTGTCGCTCCCGGTCAATATGACCGCATCGGGAATAATAACATCCTGGAGAGTATGAGGCAAATGGCCGGTGTACCCAAGGGAAGCAGTCTGAAGGGAGTGGATTTGTCTAAAGCAGCAGAGAGCTATATCAAGTCAATCGGGTTAACGGATGATGAAATCAGTAAGCTCAAAGCCAATCTTTCTAATTAAGGAAGAGGAATTTACAGATTTTTAGGGAAATAATAACGGCAGGTGAAGAGATGGTATCGTATCTGTTTCTGTGGGATACCTTCCCTCACCTGCCGCTTTTGTTAACCAGCGGTCATTTAATTAGATTTCACTTCTTTCCAGGCTTCATTGTAAAGGGAATCCACTTCATTCCCCAGATACTTAAATACTTCACTGTTCTTTAAGGAATCTCCGTCTGGGAAAACAGCCTTGTTATTTTGCAGCTCCGGATCAAGTAATTCAAAGGCTCCTTTGTTGGGCGTTGGATAAGTGATGTATTCAAAGTTCTTTTTAGCGATGTCAGGACGGCAGAGGAAGTTGATCCATTTTTCCGCATTCTCCTTGTTGGGTGCATTGGCAGGAATAACCCAGGAATCCAGCCAGAGGTTGGTTCCCTCTTCTGGGATTACGTATTCCAGGGAATAGTCAAGACCAAGCTCCTTTACCTCGTTTTGAATGTAAAGCATCTCACCGGAGTAGATCACCCCAACTGCGGCTTCGCCTCCGATCATTTTATCCCGGACCTGGTCAATGACATAGGCCTGGACAAGAGGCTTTTGCTTGATCAGCAGATCCTTTGCTTCGTTGATTTCCTTCTCATCGGTGGTGTTGGCGGAATAGCCAAGGGATTTTAATGCCACCATAAAGGCATCCCGGACGCTGTCCTGCATGAGGACATTGTCTTTATACTTCTCATCCCACAAGTCGGACCATTTGGTAGGAGCGTCCTTAGGATCTACCATGCTGGTGTTATAAAGGATTCCCACAGTTCCCCAGCAATATGGTACGGAATATTTGTTCTCCGGGTCAAAGCTCTTTGACATCTCCTGGTATCTGGGATCGATTTCTTTTACATTTGGAACCTTGTCAAAGTTGATTTCAGCCAGAAGATTGTTTTCAATCATTTTCTGGATCATATAATCAGAAGGACATACGGCGTCATATTTTACTCCCCCTGCCTCAATGACAGGGTACATTTCTTCATTGGTTTCAAACATATCGTAGACGACCTTGATTCCGGTTTCTTTTTGAAACTCTTCGATTACAGACTCGTCAATGTATTCCCCCCAGTTGTACACGTAAACTTCTCCGTTGTCTCCTGCCTTTGGGGCTGATTTTCCGCAGCCGCTGAAAAGGGAGATGGAAAGGAAGGACAGGGCGCAGACCGCCATGATGTGAGGCAATTTTTTTTTCATGTGAGTGTTCTCCTATTGTTTTTTACGTTTTGGTGCAAAATTGGTGATGAGAAGCAGCACCAGCACCGTGATAAAGATAATGGTTGACAAGGCATACATGGAGGGCTTGATTCCCCGGCGCACTTCACTGTAAATTAAGGTGGAAAGCGTGTTAATGCCTGCTCCCCTGGTGAAGTGAGTGATGATAAAGTCATCCAGTGACATGGTGAAAGCCAGCAAAAATCCGGAAAGCACGCCCGGAAGGATATCCGGAAATACTACCTTAAAAAAAGCGGAGACCGATGTGGCCCCCAAATCCATGGCGGCTTCGTAAGTACTTTTATCCGTTTGCTTTAGCTTGGGCATGACGCTTAAAATAACATAAGGGATATTAAAGGTAATATGGGAAATCAATATGGTCTGAAATCCCAGGGAAAACCGAAAAGCGATAAATGCCAGCATGAGTGAGATACCGGTAACAATATCCGCATTCAGCATAGGGATGTTGGTAATGCCCATGAGAACGGATCTGGGGATCCGCCTCATGCTGTTTATGGCAATGGCTGCCGCAGTGCCGATGATGACCGCAATCAGAGAGGAAAGAAATGCGATCAGCAGGGTATTGTAAAGGGCAGCCATAATGGTGCTGCTTGCGAATAGTTCCCCATACCATCTGGTGGTAAAACCGCCCCATTGGGTACGGGATTTGGAACTGTTAAAGGAGAGCACTGCCATGGTGGCAATGGGGGCATACAAAAATATCATAATGATAACCAGGTAAAAATCCTGGATCAAGCGTTTGATTAAGCCTTTCCTGTTCATCAGAATGCCGTTCCCTCCCCGTTTTTATCGTATTTGGCAATCAGTGCCATGCTGATCAGAATGAAAACCATGAGA
>JAEWRS010000176.1 GCA_023398855.1 Bacillota bacterium | reverse complement strand
CCCAGCAGAGTGGTTCCGTCTGTAGTAATAATATCCTGTCCCTTGTAATTTAAAAGGTCCGGGAAATCCCAGGGTTTCATAACCAGGCCGGTTTCCTTATTCATCAAAATATCACCGCCATCATAATTCTTTATAATCTGCGGCTTCACACCTTCCCCTGAGTAGGCCGGAGCTGTATCCATATGGGCAATAAACCCAAGTACTGGTACTGCCTTTTCTGTAGTGGCAGGTATCGTGGCATAAACGTAGCTGTTGTCATCCACTACCACGTTTTCCGCCTTCATGGAACGAAGCTGGGCTGCCAGTTCCCTTGCTAATACTCTCTGCTTTTCTGTACTGGGAACTGCCTCCATATCCTCCTTAGACTGAGTATCAAAGGATATATACTTTAAAAAATTATTCAATACTGCTGACATGATTCAATCGCCTCTTTTTCTAAAATTTTATTTTTCCATATAAATAATGGCCTTGATGGCACCTGCCGCAGACCATATGGACAAGCCGTAGCCTATGGCCAGATCAAGGAAAAATCCTTTCCACAAGTCCATATCAGACATCAGTCTCCCAAAGTTTGTGAAAATATAGGCCAGGGTTTCTAAACTGGTTTCATATTGAAAATATGCCCTTACCAAGGATACTGCATAATCCAGAAGATTAGCTCCTGCTATCATTCCTGCTGTTATTACCAGACAAATGATGGCTCCCTTTTTGTCCAGAGAGCCTCCAAGCTTCTCATAACCGATTAAAGCCATCTTCAGCATCACAAAGCCTGCTATCCCGGCAACAAATCCCACCTGTCCGATAAACACCCACAATCCAACTCCCAAAAGCGAAGCAAACAGTGCACCGATTACTCCAAGGAAGGGATTGGATGGCTTCAGCTCCAGAGCAGCAGATATTTGAAGGGCCGCTTCCGGTTTCCCTTGTCCAAAGTCCATGGGATATGGGTCTGACAAAAGATCTTCCGGAAATTCCTCTTTTTTATCTGCAATTTTCTTTTTCACCTGGTCGGTCAGCTCCTGGAACGCCGCTTCTTTTAGGCGCCCTCCTCTTTTTACAAAAGCAAGGGTATGGTGCTCCCCATCTTTCGTTTCAGCCAAAAGCCTCATTTCTTTTACGGTGGAAGTATCATAAATCCGGCCAACTGCCTTGTATGGGATGATATCTAACCCTTCCCCGTCAGTAACCAAATAATCCTCTGTCAGATAGAGCAGCTTTTTTCCATAGACAAGGGATGCAGCGTTAACCAGCTGTCCGTCCAGTTGAAGCAGCTTTTCTTCCGGCCATGCTTTTAATGTGGCACGCTTCCTCTTTAATTTCCGGCTGTTTAGGTTCCATAGCAATAGAAAAGTACCCACCAGCAAAAACATAAATGCACAAAGAAAAACGGCAGAAATCATTCTACTGGTACTGGATACCGGCATTTTCGTGGTATCCAGATAGTATTCTCCAAAATAGTCTGAAAAATTAGCCTCATTCACAAGTTCCTGTCCCCACATATCATTATAGCTTTCCATAGCATATTTCCGGATATCTTCTTCTATAGGAGCAGAAATGCCGTAAAATGCAACTGGCTCCGGTGCTTCCTCGGACTCATCATACAAATAAGACTGGATCCTTAATTGTTCCTCAGACAAATTACCGTGAACCTGTACAATAAATGGCAGCAGTTTTTCATCATAAGCAAAATAGTAATGATTTGTCTCCTTAAAATCCGATGCAAACTCCTGAGTCATCATCTGAGCCATTAAGCTGCTGTAAATATCTGGTCCCTCATACACCTGGAATTCCACCGGTTCTTCCTGAGATTCGGTGTTTAACAAAAGTTTCATCCCTATTCCAGCCAAAAAGAAGGAAAGGGCAATGGTATACAGGAAAATCACCGGTACCACCCAGCGGTAAAGCTTTGTCATCCGTTTCATTCTGCTGGATAACTGTGTATTCATACTTATGGCCTCCTATTTCTAAGTTTCCTATACCATAATACAATGATATTTGTTTCATTGTATCATAGAGCCATCAGGCTGTCCATGTCAGAGAGAGAGAGAAGACGCTGGAAAAGTCAGCTTCCCAGCGTCTTTTTATCAGCGATTAGATAATTCTCTGGTAATATCTTCCCAGGATAAGCCCTTGTAGGCCATCAGTACCATCATATGGTAAAGGAAATCTGAAATTTCGTATTTTACTTCCTCTGGATTGGGATTCTTAGCGGCTATTACAATTTCCGTAGACTCTTCCCCCAGTTTTTTCAATATCTTATCAAGGCCCTTGTCAAACAGATAATTAGTATAGGAGCCTTCCTTTGGATTTATCTTTCTGTTAAGAATTACTTTGAATACTTCTTCAAATACTTTTAAGGGGTTACTTTCCTGATACTCCTTTTTCACCAGATTCTGATAAAAACAGCTTCTCTCCCCTGTATGGCAGGCTGCCCCGATCTGGTTCACCTTAGCAAGCAGCGTATCATTGTCGCAATCCAAAGACAAGGATTTTACGTACTGGTAATGACCCGAGGTCTCCCCCTTTCGCCAAAGGCTGCGGCGGCTCCTGCTGTAATAGGTCATACAGCCGGTTTTTATTGTTTCAGAAAACGCCTCTTCGTTCATATAGGCCAGCATGAGCACTTCCCCGGTTCTGTAATCCTGAGTGATTACCGGGATCAGACCATCCCCATTCAGCTTAAACTGCCGGAAATTCACCGTGCTTTCAAAGGTGTCCACCCCAATCCCCAGAGATTTTAGTTCCTGCTTTAAATCCATACAGTTTACTTCTCCGTCAAAGCTTCCCACCAGGCCTTCCACGTTTTCTATCACAAGCGCAAATGCAAACAGGGCTGCATCTTCCCCGCAACCTGTGATCAGAAAAGCCTCCTCACATTCTGAAACAGCATTCAGCTTTTCCTCCGTGATTAGCGGATCTCCAAAAATCATGACAGAAGCCCCTAACTGGGCATATTCCTTCGTCCGCTCCAAATACGAACAGTCCGGAAGATAAGCATAAATCTTGTCATCTCCGAACCGGTCAGAAGCCTCTTTCATCAGATCCACATTTTCATCCAGGCTTACATCAAGAAACGCCGCCTTTGCACCTGCATAAAGGTATTTTTTCACATCCTCCAACCG
>JAEWRS010000151.1 GCA_023398855.1 Bacillota bacterium | reverse complement strand
ATTCTCCACTCCGGTAGGGCCAAGAGACATAGATGTGATGGCGGAATTAGGAGAAAAAGAATAAATATGGTACGAAAAAATGGTACCGACAGAGCTCCCTTTACATACTTTATATAATAGAAGTATGTGAAGGGAGTTTTTCTTTTGGCTGAGAGAATGATCGTAGTAATAGATGCCGGTCATGGTGGCGCGGATCCAGGTGTCTCCTATGGCGGACGAAAAGAAAAAGATGATAACTTAAAGCTTGCGATGGCTGTAGGAAGAATTCTTGCAGACAACGGAGTTGACGTCAGATATACCAGAACTGACGATACCTACAATACGCCTCTTGAAAAGGTCATGATGGCCAATGACGCGGAAGCAGATTTTTTTGTTTCCCTCCACCGCAATGCCATGCCGGTTCCAGGCACCGGCTCCGGAATAGAGGTTCTTGTATTTGAGGATAAAGGGGTGTCTGGCATGCTGGCCCAAAACATAGGAGAAGCCTTAAGTGAGACTGGATTTGTCAATTTAGGCACAGTGGAACGTCCGGGTCTGGTAATTCTCAGGCGGACAAAGGTACCATCTGTTCTGGTGGAAGCGGGTTTTATTGACAATGAAGAGGATAATAACTTATTTGATGAAAACTTTCAGGCTGTTGCCCAGGCCATCTCAGATGGCATTTTAAATTCCATAAAGGAACAGGAGGAGACACGTCCTGAATATTATCAGATACAGGTAGGGGCATATCGGGTCCATACACTGGCAGAGGACCAGGTAACGACATTAAAGGCCCAGGGATTTCCGGCATTTGTTGTTTATGAAGACGGATTGTATAAGGTCCGTGTAGGAGCCTTCCGCAATCTGGATAATGCGGTGCGTATGGAGCAGACCCTCAGAAAGTGTGGATATAGCACATTTATGGTAAAAAGACCGGCTGTATTTTAATTCCAAGGCTGCTTAGCAGTATTGAATCTGGCCGCCGGGACGCAGGCTTTTTGAAGAGGTCGCGCCCTTGCGGCTTTTTTTGCCGTCAGATAACAGGCAGAACAAGAGGAAAGGTGTATTAGGAGAGGCCAGAAAAGCATAGGATATAGTATACTTATTTCATTCAGGAGGGATTGCTTGGAATATATCAGTGAGCTTTTAAAGGGTGTTATTATTGGTGTGGCTAATATACTCCCCGGCATCAGCGGAGGAATGCTGGCCATTACCATGGGAGTGTACGATAAGATCATTCGTGCAGTGACCCACCTTTTCCGGGAACCTTTAAAAAGCCTGCGGGTTCTCTTCCCTTACGGGGTGGGGGCGTTTGCAGGCATTATCTTTTTGTCTCTGGCATTTGAATACCTTTTTCATACATATCCGCTCCAAACTAAAATGGCATTTTTGGGACTGATTGGAGGCGGACTTCCTTCTCTTTTTCAAAAATCCTTTACAAAAGACCGGGCAGACAGGAATAAAGGTATCTTAACGGCAGCCATTACCTGCTTCGTGGTCATTTTCATTACCTTTATTGCAGAAACAGTCATTACCTCCGGTCAAAGCGGAGAGGGAATGGAGATGGCTTCCGGTGCGGCTTTTCTTTCTTCCGGAAAATTCTGGTTGTTTAAGCTGTTTATGGTAGGTTTGCTGGCTGCGGCCACCATGGTGGTTCCTGGTGTAAGCGGATCCATGATTATGATGATGATAGGCTATTATGAACCAATACTTCAAACGAACAATGCCTGCATAAGAGCTTTTTCATCTTTTGATCTCCAAAGCCTTTGGATAAACGGGCTGGTTCTGGCACCCTATGTGACAGGTCTTTTGATTGGTGTGTTTCTTTTTGCAAAAGCAGTGGAACGTCTGCTTACCTGCCGCGAGAGGCAAATGTACCGGATTATCATTGGCCTTGTGTTTTCCTCTCCATTTGTCATCTTATGGGATATACAGTGGGGAAATGTGAAGCTGTATGAACTGCTTGGGGGAATCTCTTTGGCCTTACTGGGTTATGTAGCAGCCAATTTGCTGGGGGGAGAGGGTTAAAAACATAGCACTGAATGGTTATCATCACCATTCAGTGCTATATTTAATGAATGAAATAATATGATGGAGCGGTAAGGCCATGGTGTTTAAGAGTATTCTGCGATCCGTGTGATTCCCACATAAATATGGGAAATTCTGTACCATGTGGCAAAATCAATGACTCCTGTTACCGGAAGTCCGAAAATAGACTGGAATTGCCGGACAGCTTCGGCGGTTGCCGGACCAAAGATTCCGTCGGCTCTGATTCGGGGAATGGCAGTATAAACGGTAGCGACTGTATCAAGCTGTTCCTGAACCTGGCGGACCTTATCACCGCTGGCTCCTATGGTAAGGTTATAACCAGGCCAGGAAGAAGGAACTCCGGATACTTGTTCTGCGGTGTTAATGTACATATCGCTTCCATAATAATGCCGAAGTATTTCAATGGAAGAATAGCCCTGTTCACCAAGGCTGCAGCTTCCCCATTGGGACATCCAGTTTGGACACTTCACTCTGTTGCCGTCACAGTATTGGGTAAGAATAGGCTGTCGGATGCCAGGACGGGATAAGTAACTGTTAAAGATTTCATCAACCACCTGGGAAATGCTCTCATAAATATTCCGCCCATAGATCCATTTGTGATCAAAGGCTGTTGAGGAGGTAATGGTAAAATCATATCCCTGGTTCCGGTACCACTCAGTATAAACCCGGTTTAAGGTAAAGCTCATGATTGCCAGAACATTAGCGGTAATGGAAGACCTGGGCCATGTGGCATAAATTTCACTGGATGCCACGTTTTTGATGTAATCCAGGTAAGGGACATAATAATTGGTAGCGGTGGGATCTGTGGGGACTCCATCGTGGACGATGATTGTCTGGGGAACCACTACCCGGCTTAAAACAATTTCTCCTGTTTCCGCTACGGGCTTTACTTCGGCTTCTGCGATTTTGGGAGGATACTCTCCGTATAGGGTATGGTCCGGTATGACAATGGGAACATCCGGCCCTACTTCATCCTTGACAGGAGTCATGCGAACAGGCTGAATGGCTGTGGAGTCAGCCAGTATCTCTGTACCGGAGATTGCCACCGGTTCAAAGCCCTGGGCTTTTATGGTAAGTATGTATTCCGAGTATGGCTGATAAAGGCCTGGTGATAAGCTTAAGTCAACTGGAGGTGCGGCAAGCTGGACCTGTTCCGTTTGACCAGACGAGTTGGTGGTAAGACGCTCCACAGTGCTTTCAGGGTCCCCTTTGTAGGTAATGGAAACTTCTGCATCCCGAATGGGGAAATTATTTTCCTGGGAAACAACATCTACCTGAAGCGCGCCGGAAGCAGTCGTTTGCTGTGCCCTAACCGTCGTGAATTTTTTCATAGTATGCCCCTTAATGATTTAATTATTATTAAATATATTAGGAAGGAAAAGGAATAATTACAAAAGCCCCGCAGGGAAAGATAAAATTTAATCCTGCGGGAAGCTTTTTAGAAAAAGGATGATTTTGTTTCTTGAAACATGGACTCCACG
>JAEWRS010000131.1 GCA_023398855.1 Bacillota bacterium | reverse complement strand
TGGTTGCCTTTAAGTCTGCATCATCTGCAACACCTTCGGAAGAAACTGCGATTCCCTTTACTTCATCAGCTGTTTTTCCGATCACATACTGTGCAAATCCTTCAGCCTGCTCGTTCCACTCTTTGCTGATACCGGAAGCTTTTTTCATGCCGTATTTCTCTCCCAGCTCATTTTTTGATTCTACAACAGTTTTCAGATCAGTAAGCAGCTTTCCTTCTTTAGAAAAGTTAACCTTTGTCTGAACAGAATCGATCTTACAATCTACGATTTTACCACTTTCGTCTACCAGTACGGCTGCGAACATGGTATCCACTTCTGCAAGCCCATCTTTTTCACCGGCATCTGTGGATTTACCGATGGAAGACAGTACGGAATAACCTGTAGACAGGGCTCCGCCTGCTGACTCTGTTTTTGCAGCTTTCGTTGTGGTCTCTGCCTGTGTGGTAGGTGCGGCTGTTGTTGCGGCTTCTGTAGGGGCAGCAGTGGTAGGTGCCTGCTGTAAATTAGAAGAACATCCTGCCAGAATGGATGCTGCAGCCATGAGCCCGCAGCCTAAAGCTAATACTCGTTTTTTCATAGTAATTACTCCTCCTTATGTTGCTTTATATTGTATTATTTTTTAATACCATAATAAGATTTATCCACCACTGTCATGATCCTGGCTTTTTTAGCCTCAGATAGTTTTAAATTCCCAATGGTGCTTGAAGCTTTTGTATAGTATCTGCCGGCAACGGTCTTTGTATAAGCGGTTCCGCCGGCTTCTAAAACTTTTGTATAAAGTTCTGTGGCTGAGACCAGGCCGTTTTTCACCTGTCCCAGAAGATTCTGGTCCTGTTTCATGGCATGGATTAATGGAAGAGTAATAACACCTTCATCATAATCAGAACGGACATTTTTCTTTGCTTCCGCTTCTTCCATTTCATAATCAATGCAGTCATCCATGAGCTGGAAGATCATTCCAACGTCATTACCTGCTTTCCGGTACATACGAAGCATTCTTACATCCTTTGTTGACAGCATGGCTCCTCCGTGAAAGGAGGCTTCAAAAAGTGCAGCAGTCTTTCCTTTGATAATGCTTAAATACCGGTAGACAGATAAATCCAGATTTTTATTGTTAATTTCCTGACGAAGTTCGCCCATACAGATCCTGCATAAATAATTAGGCATATCCAAAACGTTATATTCATTTCTCTCCGGGATGGAAGCCGCCAGTTTAAGAGCCAGAGACAACAGGTAGTCTCCGCAAATAACTGCCGCCTTTTTGCCAAATCTTTTTTGAAGAGTTTCGCTTCCCCGCCTTGTATCTGCGTCATCAATCACATCATCATGGACTAATGTAGCCAGATGCAGCAATTCTACCGCGGATGCCAGGGTGACGGCTTCAGCAGGGACTTTATCATCCTCATCCATGGAACAGGCCATGAGCCCGTAAGCGCGGATGAATTTGCCGGTGGATTTAGCCAGATGAGCCGTATAATTCCTGATGACAGGAGGTGTTGAAGCTAAATGCTTCTCAACAGCCATGGTCATCAATTCAAATGCTTCCTCAAACTCATACCGCAGTTTTCCGGACGCATCCAACAATTCTTGATTAGTCATTGTATAAATACCACTTCCTTATAAATGGAAGTCTTCTCCATTTTTTCTTAAGCCAGGGCATAGCGTAGTAGTCAAGACCAAGGGTTCTGCCGCCGCCAATCAGGACAGCGATACCGGCGAAAATCATCCAGAACGTACTTAAATAAAGGCCTGTCGTGCAGACGAACATGAACTGAAGAACCAGGGATGCTGCGGAGGATAGGAAATTGAACAGACCACCGATCAAAGCAAGACCGATTAAAATCTCCGCGATCACAATACCTCGCTGCATGAACAGCTGCAGTCCGCCGTTAGGCAGGATCACATTGTTCACAAACCAGTTCATGGGAGTAAAATCCATTTTAAAAGCATAGTCAGATATAGTGGCATGAGATAAACCCACAGAGCTGACAAGGGTGGCATCGATGACACCTAACAGATGATAGGAGAAAACCGGCACTCCTGCGGAAACCGCTTCAGCCGCAGCTCCGGTGGCACTTGCTACAGCGTCAGCCGCCGCAGATGTGGCGCTGGAAATTGCGTCAGCCGAAGGGGCTGCGCCTCCGATTCCCGTGATTCCGTATGGAGCAAGGATGCTGTTAAAGAACTGATTGGCACCTCCAAAAAAGGCACTGAGCATTGGCTGGCCCATCCAGCCTTCCACAATCTTCATAACTCCTTCAAACACCCATACAGCTCCAAGCCACACACGCAGAGGCATGAGCAGAAAACTTGGGGTTCTGTTAGAGAAATGGCCTCCCAAAAAGCTTCGGCAGTTTCTCATGGTAAAGAATTCATGGCAAACATAACTCCATACCTTATTCCAGCCTAATACCTGAATAAAGTAAACAACATTTATAAAATGCTTGGAAAGCATGGCAAAGAAAGAGCAAAGGTTAAACATGTGGTTTGGAAGTCCAACCCGCGCAACGCCATAGCGGCCTCCCACTGAAACCATAACACCGTGGAAAGATGGTTTGTATTCTTCCATGGTGCCTGAGCCGGTAATGGCTGAGATCAGGTTATGGGCTGCGGTATGAGCACTCTGCTCGCAGTTTTCCACCATTTGAGGAACAGGCGCTTCTTCGCCCTGAGGAACATACATCATGTTGTCGCCGACTACATATACCTCTTCATGATCCTTGGCACGAAGATAAGAATCCACCTGAATTCTTCCCCGGCTAACGGATTCCAGAGTTTTAGCAGCTTCCCCTGTAATATCTGCACTTTCAATTCCAGCGGTCCAGATTACTGTTCCTGCAGGATAGCGCTTTTTGCCGCCGTTTTGATTCAACTCAATGTAATCTTTACCAATGGCAGTTACACCCGTTTCCATCATTACCTTCACGCCCATTTTTTCAAGGCGTCTTTCTACCTTGCCAGACAGTTTTTCCGGAAGGATGGGAACTGTACGGCTTAAAATGTCCACATCATACATGGAGACCATAGATGGATCGATCTCATACTCTTCACACAGGAATGGCACGTATTCGGCCAGTTCTCCAGCCATTTCCACCCCGGTAAAGCCGGCACCTACTACATAAAATGTCAAAAGTCGGCGTTTCTCCGCCTCGTCGGGCTCGCAGGCCGCTGCGCGGAACATCTGCTGGATCCGCTCTTTTAATAACATAGCATCTTCATAGGACCAAAGCTTATAGGTATACTCATCTGCGCCCTCCACACCAAAAAAGGTAGGTTTGGATCCGGCGGCCAGAATCAGGTAGTCATAATCGTATTCGCCCTGGCTTCCCGTGAGTTTCTTCTCCTCAACGGAAATCTGGCTGATGGTGTCTGTGATGATCTCCACATTCCTGCCAGCAAATACTTTTTTTAAACTGATGCGGATACTGTCCTCTTCCACTCTGCCCGCAGCTACTTCGTGAAGCTCAGTGAGCATGGTATGGAATGGATGCCTGTCAATGATGGAAATACTTACTTCATTATCCATCTTCATCTTTCGGAACTTCTTTTCCAATTTTTTGGCAGTTAAAATACCGGCATAGCCGGCACCCAGCACTACTATTTTCTTCAAGTTTTCCCCTCCTTGTGTGATAGCGGCACAAAAAACGCCACTTTGACATTATTATAACATGTGGACACTACTTTTACCAGAAATTTATCCCAAATTGATAATTTTTCCTTTGCAAAGGCTTTAAGAGTTCATTTTCTGCACCTGTATTTTTGATTTTTAGCAATGAAAGGATGAAATAAGTCACTGGCTGCTTTTCTGGCTTCCCAAAGCTGTCTGGATAAACAATTGATATAGCTATTTCCTCTTTTCTTATTTTATAAACAGATAGGACATGGTATAATAAAAGTTCAGGATATTTACGAGAAATAAGAGGTGAAAAATATGAATTACTTAAAGAAACTGACGGTTATACAAAAAAGGGAATTGATTCTTATTACCGTTATTCTGGCTATAGCTTTACTGCTTTCCGCAGTATTTTATGTCCAAAACCAAAAGCCGGCAGAGCTGGTTGTGGTGTCTGTTGACGGGAAGACGGTGAAAACCCTGGATCTTCATAAGGATGCTGATATGATTATTGAAGGATATGGGGGCACGGATCATCTGATTATCAAGGACGGCTATGCCAGCATAACGGATGCCTCCTGCCCTGACAAGGTCTGTGTCCGAACGGGAAAGATCCACAAAAGCGGAGAACTGATCGTATGCCTGCCAAACCGGGTGGTGGTGACAATTGAAGGGGAAGAATAAAGCTGATTTGAAATCATCTGGAATATATTGACTTTAGACTGATCATAATATTTTATATTGGAATAAAATGTTTCGGTATAGTAAAAAAGTACATTTTTTTGGTTGTGTTATCCTGTGATCAGGAAAGGAGCTGTTTGTAAAGTGACTGAGGCTGCGGTTCGTATAAGTGAAATTGAATTAAAGGGTTTTAAGAATACCCAATATGGGCGGATTGTCATGCCGTCTGCGGGAATGAAAAAGTTTTTTTCTAAGACAGGGGATATTCTGGGCATTTATGGCCAGAATGGTTCGGGAAAAACAGCGGTGATTGAGGCCATGGGATTGATCCAGACTTTGCTGATGGGTCTGCCCTTGTCAAGAGAAACGGTTCACTATATTTCCGAAGCAGAGGAGACGTGCACGATTGCGGTTAAGTTTGTCATTCAGACTGATAAGGAAAAAGTCCTGGCAGAGTATTCGGTACAATTGAAGAGAGTCTCAAAAAAACAGTTTGAAATCAACCATGAGCTTCTTACCAGGGCGTCTTGGAACGGAGATAAGTTTGAGAGTAAAAAAACAGTGATTGATTATGACCTGCACTCGGAAGGGGCAATATTTACACCCAAATACCGTCAGGATGAGTTAATACGGCAAAATGCCGATCATAAAGTCAGTTTAAGCGTTGCAAAAAAAATTGCCCGGAAGGATCTTGTTTCCTTTATTTTCGGTCCGGAAGGCAGAACAGTTTTTCTATCAGCAGCTGACGGTGCTTCTGAAGATTATGGGTTTATTATTGAAGCTCTTAATCAATACGCAGAAATGAACCTGTTTGTGATTTCCAGTGCCCATGCAGGAGCCATCAGTATGGATTTCATGATCCCATTTGCCTTCCGGTTAGACCTTGGTGAAAGGATTGCCAGGGGAGACTTACTTATGAGGCTTGATGAACCGACGGTGATCAGCAAAGAGCATTTACAGATAGCACAGCAGATGATCCATGAGATGAATGTGATCCTTGACGCTTTAATCCCTGGTCTGTCTATAGGGATTTATGACCTGGGGAAGCAGCTTCTTGAACAGGGAGACGCGGGACATAAGGTGGAACTGATTTCAAAACGGGGAGAGGTGATTATTCCCTTAAAATATGAGTCAGAGGGAATTATTAAGATCATATCCGTTTTAAATGCTCTGATGTGTGTTTATAATAACGCCTCAATGTGTTTAATTATTGACGAACTGGATTCCGGAGTATATGAATATCTGTTAGGAGAATTGCTTTCTGTATTTGAAAAGGGGGCAAGGGGGCAGCTGATCTTTACCTCTCACAATTTGCGTGCTCTGGAAATGCTCAATAAAAACAGCATTGTCTTTTCCACCACCAATCCTTCCAACCGGTATATACGGTTACAGAATATTAAGAGCAATCACAATTTGAGGGATATGTACCTGCGGAGTATTTTGCTGGGAGGACAAAAGGAGACGGTTTATGAGGAGACTGACAGCGTAGAAATTGGACGCGCGTTCCGGCGTGCCGGAAAGGCGGTGGGAGATGGGCGCCAAAACTAGGAAGGTGATTCTGTTTGTGGTGGAGGGGCCAACAGACGAGGAGACACTGGGCCCTGTCTTTAAAAAGATATTTCAAAGAGAAGATGTACGCTTTCATGTGGTTCATGGGGACATGACAAGCAATTGGTCAGTATCTGGTGCCAATGCCTTGAAAACCGTTTATAAACACATTGAGGTGGAACGAAAGCGGTATGGAATTGAGAAAAGAGATATTATGAAGGTGATTCACCTTGTGGATCTTGATGGGACTTTTATTCCCCAGGACCGGGTGGTTTTAGGAACGGAGGGGGTTGTGAAGTATTTTGATGACCGCATTGAGTCCTCTGACCCTGACCGGATCATTGACCGGAATCATAGAAAATCTTTGGTGCTGCAACGGCTCTTTGGGGCGGACGCGGTTGGCAAAATCCCCTATTCTATTTATTATTTTTCCCGGAATCTTGAGCATGTACTTCATAATAATATGCAAGAGCTGACTGATGATGAAAAAATCAGCTATGCGGATGCCTTTGCAGACCGGTATGGTACGGATCAGAAGGGCTTTCAGGCATTTATTTCAAACAGCGAGATTGCAGTTTCCGGGGATTTTCATGAAACCTGGAATTTTATCACGCAGGGCCTGAATTCTTTACACAGGTATTGTAATCTCCATCTTTTATTTAAGGAAAACGGAACCATGGCTATGGGCGGGGAATAGCATAAATTAAACATAATATGCAGAAGTGAGATCATGGGATACTATGTAACCGTTGAAACAAATGTGAACATATACGTGGAAGATCTTAATCCAGACGGTAAAGAGACAATATTATTTCTTCATGGCTGGCCGGGGAGCCACAAGCTTTTTGAATATCAGTTTGATGTACTTCCCAAGATGGGGTTTCGCTGTATCGGCATAGATACCAGAGGATTTGGTAATTCTGATAAGCCGTTTAGCGGGTATGATTATGACCGTCTGGCCGATGATGTGAAAGCGGTCATTGATGTACTGGATCTTAAGGATATTACCTTGGCAGGCCATTCCACGGGAGGTGCGATTGCTATAAGGTACATGGCCAGGCACAAGGAATATGGTGTCTCCAAGC
This sequence comes from Bacillota bacterium, assembly GCA_023398855.1. Lineage (GTDB taxonomy): Bacteria > Bacillota > Clostridia > Lachnospirales > Lachnospiraceae > Lacrimispora. Next base: position 709 of record JAEWRS010000131.1, on the reverse strand, counting down.
TGGCATTATTTGCGGCAGCAGCCCCAAGCCTTGTTAAGCGCCCTGATTTTCCTTATGGCCTTGATAAAGAGGCAGTATTTCAAATTATTGACGGAACCTATGCAGACCGGCCCAATATGCTGAATAACTTTGGCAATATATTCTTTTTCCAGCATATTACCGAGCCTTTTTCCCAGTGGTTTCTCCAGCTGGGTTTACAGGCGGCTGGCTGGGCAACGGCGGCGGTAGCAAATACCTGGCTCCAGGAGGTGTTATTTTCAGATCTGGATGCAATCACTGTTCCAACTCTGATCATCCATGGGATCCATGATCAGGTAGTTCTCTATCCATTGGGAGAGATCCAGCATCAATACATTAAAAATTCCAGGCTCGTACCCTTTGAATTCAGCGGGCATGGAGCATTCTACGACCAAAAGGATGAGTTTAACAAGGTTTTGGCTGAATTTGCCGGCAAAGGCCGTTAAAACGTTTCAGAAAGGGCTGCCGCAAAACAGAGGATTATTATCTGTTTTGCGGCGGCCCTTCGCTGATTTATTACCAGTAGCATTACCTGACGGTAGGTTTCTAATACTTTTGAGAGACCGGATTTGTTACGGGCTCATATTCGTATTTTGAAGAAAGCTGTATTATATCTTTTTCTGGCTTTTGTTCTGTATCCAATTGGAATTTACCTACTTCTTCACGCAGGGTATTGGCCTGAGCACTCATC
>JAEWRS010000126.1 GCA_023398855.1 Bacillota bacterium | reverse complement strand
TGAAGTTAAAATGGTAGAAGCATAAGTCAAAGGAGGAATCACGGATGGCATTTTTTGAAGAGCTGGGAAAGACACTTAGTGATACCGGCAAAGAGGTTGCAACCAAGGCAAAAGCGCTGACTGAAACAATACAGCTTAAGACGCAGATCAGTGTAGAGAAAACGAAGCTGGAAGAAGCTTATGCAGTCATTGGCAAACAATTTTATGAAGCAAACAAAGAGCCGGAGGAAGCTTATACAAAGGCTTACGATGCGATCAGAGCCAGCCGGGAAAGAATTGCCGCTCTGGAGATTGAACTGAGTCAAAGCGAGGGAACCCGTATCTGTGCAGAATGCGGAGCAAAGGTTCCAAAAAATTCCTATTACTGTGGAAAGTGCGGGGCCCATGTAAAAGAGGCAGCCCAGAAAGCTGATACAGAGGATGAGAATGTTGAAGAGGTTGAACAGGAAGTGTCGGCAGAGGAAGTGAATCCGGCAGTTGGTATTAATACGGTTAGTGAAGACGCATTTGAACAGACAGAAGAACAGGAATAGTTACTTAAGGCCGGCCCTAATAAGCCGGTCTTTCTTATTTTTATTTTCTATTTAAAAAAGTATGTAAATTTCCTGCAAAATGTGATAGACTAAATCCGACCTTGAAACGTAATTACAGGCAAAGAGGTATATCATGAAATTATATGCAAAATGGCTTGGAAGGATATTTGTTCTTTCAGCCATGATCAATGTTTTTATTGAGCTGGCCAGCAGAAAAACGCTGACAAGCCTTAGTCTTTATATATGGGAAAGCTTTCCTGTTTTTTTGCTGAATACTCTGATCATCACCCTTCCTTTTACCGTTGTATTTGTAACAAAAAGAAAGGTCTTTGTATGCATTACTCTATCTTTGATGTGGGTTTTTATGGGAGTGGTAAATGGCATCTTGCTAATCTTCCGTACGACCCCATTTACTGCAGCGGATTTTCGCCTGGTAAAGTATGCAGTCAGTCTGGCAACAGTTTATTTTACACTGATTCAGATCATTTTTATGGTGTCTGGTATTGTGTTTGCAGTTTTGTTTATAGCTGCAGTCTGGCGAAAAGCGCCTGTTTCCAGAGAAAGAGTCCGGTACGGCCTTGGAGCAGGACTGATCGCAATAAGCTGTGTTGTTGTATTGGGAACAACAAGCGCTGCTATGAAGACGGGATTGGTTGCGGTTCATTTCGGCAATATCGGAGAAGCGTTTAAAAGCTACGGATTTCCCTACTGTTTTTCCAACTCCCTGTTTAATACCGGGATATCCAAGCCTAAAGAATATGGAACGGAGACAATGGAAGTGATCAGGGATGAAGAAATGGTTCCAGAGAATACCTACGCCTTGTCTGAGGATACAAAGCCAAATGTGATCATGATCCAGCTTGAATCCTTTTTTGATCCCTCCTTGTGGAAGGACAATCCGGTAGATTATGATCCCATTCCTTTTTTTCATCAGCTGCAAAAGAATTATCCAGGGGGATATTTAAGCGTGCCTTCTGTGGGTGCTGGTACTGCCAATACGGAATTTGAATCCATCACTGGTATGAATTTAGACTTTTTCGGCCCAGGAGAGTACCCCTATAAAACCGTATTAAAGAAAACCTCCTGTGAAAGTGTTGCATTTGATTTGAAAAACCTGGGTTATACTGCTCATGCGATTCATAATAACGAAGCTACTTTTTACGACAGGAACCGGGTATTTGCCCAGCTGGGATTTGATACCTTTACGCCCATTGAATATATGAACAATACAGAGAAGAATCCTACAGGCTGGTGCAAGGATAAAATTCTCACCGGTGAAATCATCAGAACCCTGGATTCCACAAAAGGCCCTGACTTTATCTATACTATTTCTGTTCAGGGGCATGGAAAATATCCGGGCTTTGAGTATTACTGCCAGCAGATTGGGGAAATGGACCAGTTTATACGTTCTCTTGTCAATACATTACGGACCAGGAAGGAACCCATTGTCCTGGTGATGTACGGGGACCATCTGCCTGGATTTGAGTGGTCACAGCATCAGATGAAAAACCGTTCCCTGTTTCAGACCGAATATGTGATCTGGAATAATATGAATCTTCCTGCGGAAAAAAAGAATGTAGAGGCATACCAGCTTGCTGCCCATGTATTGGACATGCTGAACATACATGAAGGTACCATGATGAGGTTTCATCAAAATTATTTCAACAACCCAAAAGCAGAGGAAGAAAGTTATCTAAAAGACATGAAAACCTTGGAATATGACATGCTCTACGGTGACCGTGAAGTATATGGAGGGGAGAATCCTTACCAGTCCACGGACCTTAAGATGGGAATCGATGACATTGCGGTTGATCATGTGGTATACAATGATTCCAATGTTTTGATTTATGGAGAAAATTTCACTCCTTATTCCAGGGTTTGTTTTGACGGAAAGGCCGTGGAAACTACCTTTGTCTGGCCGGAGCTTATAATTGCCAAGAATGTTCCGGAAAAGAAGATGAAGAATTCTGAGCTTTCTGTCTGGCAGATCGGAAGGGATAAGGTACCGCTGGGGCAGGGCGTAATCTGTGACAGGGTCAGTGAGTTGAACTAAAGAATGAGAAGATCAGGGAGAGCACAAAGATTCTGAGCTCTCCCTTTTGTTGTTAATAATTATTAGAGTTTTTTTATGTGGCTGACAGATCACACGCTAATCAGCTGGTATTTTTCGTTTCCCAGACCAATTTTCACCGCGTGGTCTATTGAGGACCTCCAGTTGGTGTTTGGATGGGTGTCTTTAAAGTGGTCATGGTGATGGCTGCCGTGTTTTTCCAGTATGCTTCCTGCCATAACAGGCTGGCGATTCACCGCATCGGCACAGGCCATATCCAGAGCAACCGGGTCAAAGGAAGCAAACATACCCACATCAGGAATGATGGGGATGTCGTTTTCAGAATGGCAGTCACAGTAAGGAGATACATCCATGATCAGGCTGATGTGAAAATGGGGGCGGTCCCCCAGCACTGCCTGAGTGTATTCTGCAATCTTGTAGTTGAGGATGTCGTTGGACTCATCAAAGTCTGTCTCCACGGCATCCACGGGACAGACTCCGATGCAGCGGCCGCAGCCAACACAAAGTTTTTTGTCAATGAAGGCCTTTTTGTTCTGAAAGGAAATGGCGCTGTGGGCACAGTTTTTTTCGCAGGCATGGCAGCCAACGCAGGCCTCCTGGGTTACATGAGGCTTACCGGAGTTATGCATTTCCATTTTACCGGCCCTGGAACCGCAGCCCATACCAATATTTTTTAAGGCTCCGCCGAATCCGGTGCTTTCATGACCTTTAAAATGGGTGAGAGAAATGAAGATATCTGCATCCATGACAGCCCGTCCTATTTTAGCTTCCTTTACGTATTCTCCGGCAATAGGAACCAGGCTCTCGTCAGTACCCTTTAAACCGTCAGCGATTAAAACGTGGCAGCCGGTTGAGAAGGGGGAGAAGCCATTCTCATAGGCAGTGTCCAGATGATCCAGGGCGTTTTTGCGGCTTCCCACATACAGGGTATTACAGTTCGTTAAAAATGGTTTTCCTCCCTGTGATTTTACAAGATCAACCACTGCTTTGGCGTAATTAGGCCGGAGAAAGGACAAATTCCCCAATTCTCCAAAGTGGATTTTGATGGCTGTATATTTGTTTTGAAAGTCGATTTGTTCCAGCATTCCGGCGGTTTTTATAAGTCTTTTGAGTTTTTGCGGGAGGTTTTCTTGAAAGGTGGTGTGAAAATCCGTATAATAAACCTTTGATTTATCCATAGAGGTCTCCTTTGATAGGTTAATGATATGGCTATTATACTGTAAGCAAATAAGGAATTCAAGAAGGTAATTAGGACTTTATTTCCAGATCTTTTTATGATAAACTAGGAGAATCATATGACTAAGGTTTACAGGAGGAAAAAAGATGAGTCAGAACGGGCGTTCCAGAGAGACAGTTTGTATCCAGGGCGGATGGATGCCGAAAAGCGGCGAGGCCAGGGTGCTTCCGATATTTCAGAGCACAACATTTAAATACGAAGACAGTGATAAAATGGGAAGGCTGTTTGATTTAGAAGATGAGGGGTATTTCTATACCAGACTGGCTAACCCTACCAATGATGCTGTGGCTTCTAAAATCTGTGAACTGGAAGGTGGAGTTGCAGCCATGCTGACTTCTTCCGGACAGGCAGCTAATTTTTATGCCCTTCTTAACATTTGTCAGGAAGGGGACCATGTGATCAGTTCTGCTACGATTTATGGGGGCTCCACCAATCTTTTTACCGTAACCTTAAAAAAAATGGGGATCCAGTCCACGCTGGTGGATCCTGATGCCTCAGAAGAGGAGCTTGAAAAGGCATTTCAGCCCAATACCAAAGCAGTTTTTGGAGAGACAATAGGCAATCCTTCTCTTGTGGTTCTTGATATTGAAAAGTTTGCAAAGCTTGCCCACACCCATGGGGTTCCTTTGATTATAGATAATACAT